>NZ_JAOECR010000019.1:0-77671 GCF_029836955.1 Stenotrophomonas sp. GD04054
TCGATACGGGTATCGAACCAGTTCATGCCCCAGTGCAGGTGCGGGCCGGTGGCACGACCGGTGGCGCCGACCGCAGCGATCACCTGGCCCTGTTCCACACGGTCGCCAACTTTTACGTCGATGCGCGACAGGTGCAGGAAGTTGGAGCTGACACCGAAACCGTGGTCGAGCAGCAGCGTGCCGCCGGTCAGGTACAGGTCGGGGCCGGCGAAGGTGACGATGCCGGCGGCCGGCGCCTTCACCGGCGTGCCGGTCGGTACCGCGATGTCCATGCCGGAATGACCGGCACCGGGCTGTCCGTTATAGACGCGGGCATTGCCGAAGCGACCACTGATGCGGCCCTGCACCGGCCAGATGAAGGTCTGGGTGAAGTCGGTGCGATCGTCATCGCGGGCACGCGCGGCAGTCACCTGCGCCTGTTCGCGCTTGATCCGCTCGGCAATCGCCGGCGGCGGGTTGACCGTCTTCGGCGGCACGCCGTTGACCCGCTCGGTGGGCCAGTCGCGCGGGGTCACCGCAATGGTCGCGGTCTCGCTGCCACCGTCAGGGCGTTGCACCTGCACGCGCAGCGGACCCTTCTCGTCGCGGCCGATGCCGAACACCACGCTGCCATAGCCGCTCACCCGCAGTTGGCGGCCGGCGTACTGCACGCGGCTGCCGGCGGGTACCTTGCCGATCACCAGCGCACCCTGCGACGCGCTGGCCGGGAACACCACGCGGCTGTCGATCAGGCTGCCGATGCCGTCCTGTGCCTGCGCCGACGGTGCGGTGAACAGGGGCGCGGCCAGCAGCAGCGCCCCGATCAGAAGTGCGGAGCGCATCAGCGGTCGTAGGTCATGCGCTGGCCGGCCGGCTCGCCCACCAGTTTGCTGCCGTCCCACACCAGTTGGCCATTGACCCAGGTGGAGGCCACGCGCGAACGGAAGGTGGTGCCTTCAAACGGCGACCAGCCGCACTTGGATAGCACGTCCTCGCGCTTGACCGTGAACGGCACGTCCTCGACCAGCACCAGATCGGCGAAGTAACCCTCGCGCAGGAAGCCACGTTCTTCCACGTCGAACAGCTGTGCCGGCGCATGCGCGAACTTCTGCACCACCTGCTCGCGGGTCAGCTTGCCTTCGTGCACCCGTTCCAGCGCGGCCACCAGCGCGTACTGCACCAGCGGCAGGCCCGACGGTGCTTGCGCGTAGGGCTTCTGCTTCTCTTCCCAGGTGTGCGGCGCGTGGTCGGTGGCCAGGACGTCCAGCACGTCATCGGCCAGCGCGGCGGTGATCGCCTCGCGGTCGGACACTTCCTTGATCGCCGGGTTGCACTTGATCAGGTTGCCCTTGGTCGCATAGTCCGGGCGCGCGAAGTGCAGGAAGTGCACGCAGGTTTCGGCGGTGATCTGCTTGCGGCTGCCGTCGGCGCGGATCAGCGGACCCTTCTCGAACAGCGCCAGCTCATCGGCGGTGGAGATATGCAGCACATGCAGGCGGGTGCCGTGCTTGCGCGCCAGCGACATCGCCAGGCGGGTCGACTTGATGCAGGCCTCGCGCGAGCGGATGTCCGGATGCATGTCCGGGGTTAGCGCATCGCCGTATTTCTCCTGGAAGGCCTTCAGGTTGGCGTCGATCATCGGCGTGTCTTCACAGTGCGTGATGATCGGCGTCGGGCATTCGCGGAAGATCGCGTCCAGCGTTTCCGGATTGTCCACCAGCATGTTGCCGGTGGAGGCGCCCATGAACACCTTCACGCCCGGGGCCTTCTTCGGGTCCAGCGCACGGATGGCGTCCAGGTTGTCATTGCTGGCGCCGTGGTAGAAGCCGTAGTTGGCCCAGGCGCGGCCGCGCGCGAGCTCGTATTTGGCTTCCAGGATGGTCGAATCCAGCGTCGGCGGATTGGTGTTCGGCATGTCCATGAAGCTGGTCAGGCCACCGGCCACCGCAGCCGCCGATTCGCTGGCGATGTCGCCCTTGTGGGTCAGGCCCGGTTCGCGGAAGTGCACCTGGTCGTCGATCATGCCAGGCAGCAACCAGCGTCCGGCTGCGTCCACCACCTGCTCGCCGTCGCGCGGCGCCAGCCCGTTGCCGATCTGCGCGATGCGGCCGTTCTCGATGCGCAGGTCGCCGTCGAAGGTGCGGCCTTCGTTGACCATGCGGGCGTTGGTGATGAGGGTGGAGGACATGTCAGTGTTTTCCTGTGCAACGGCAAGAGGGGGCGTTGGGGGACTCGGGCACGGGGTCGAAGCCGCCGGGATGGAACGGGTGGCAGCGGCCCAGCCGGCGCGCAGCCAGCCAGCTTCCGCGCAGCGGGCCGTGCCGCGAGATGGCGTCCATCGCGTATTCAGAACAGCTCGGCACGAAACGGCAGCGTGGTCCCAGCAGGGGGCTGATGAAGCGCTTGTAGAAGCGCAGCAGGGCAATGAGCAGGCGCGAGATCACCCAGTCATCTTATGCCAGTTGGCATGAAGGCCGCATTTGTGCAGGATGGGCCGTTGGTCGCATGTCGCCGATGGCCTGCGACCGGTACCAGCGCCTTCGGGTGCTGGCCAGGTTCCGTACCGCGCAAGGCGGTCCGTGTTCGTCGGACTGCCTCCAAGGGCGCCTTGACTCCAGGACTGAATGGAGCAGGGGGTCGAGGTTGCTGCTGCGGGTCGGGTAGGCTATAAAGGCCCGCTTTCCCGGGCCCCGGGGAATCCAAGGAAGAGCGTTTCGTGGCTGCTAAAAAAACTGCAAAGAAGGCCGCAACGGCCGCCAAGAAAACCGCCAAGCCTGTTGTGAAGAAGTTGGCGGCAAAGCCCGTTGCCAAGAAACCGGCCAGCAAGCCGGCGACCAAGGCAGCGTCCTCGCAACCGGCGGCCAGGAAGGCCACCGCAAAGAAAACGCCGGTCAAGGCAACCAAGCCGGTGGCGAAGAAGGCTGCTGCGCCCGCCAAGGCCAAGCCTGCCGCTGCCAGCAAGAAGGCGCCGGTGGTGAAGAAAGCCACCAGCAAGGCCGCGCCGGTGAAGAAGGCCGCCGCCAAGCCGGTGGCGAAGAAGGCAGCAGCCAAGCCGGCGCCGAAGGCGGTGGTGAAGAAGGCTGCGGCCAAGCCGGTCGCCAAACCTGCAGCGAAGAAGGTTGCTGCGGCTAAACCGGTGGCCACGCCTGCCGCTGTAAAGAAAGTCACCAAGAATGTTGCCGCGCCGGCCGCAAAGCCGACCCCGGCCCCCGTAGTGAAGTCCGCACCGAAGCCTGCCCCCAAGCCGGCTCCGGCCAAGCCTGTCCCGGCCAAGACCGTGGCAGTGGCAGCAGCCCAACCGGCCCCCAAGCCGGCCCCGGCCGCCGCTCCTGCTGCTTCGAAGGCCCCGCAATCCAAGAATCCCGTGCCCGTTTCGAAATCGCCTGCCAAAACCGCCGTGAAATCCGATTCCGCCCCGAAGACCGTGTCGCGCCCTGTCGGCAAGGTTGCCGTGGCCGTCGCCGCCCGCTCGGCGGCACCGGCCCCGCGCAGCAAGTACAAGGTGGTCGAGTACAAGACCGACGAGGCCACCGGCCGCCCGATCCTGCCGGCTGGCTACAAGCCGTCCTCGGAAGAGGAATACATGAGCCCGCTGCAGCAGGAGTATTTCCGTCAGCGCCTGCAGAACTGGCGCGCGGACCTGGTGGAAGAGTCCAAGCAGACCATCGAGAACCTGCGCGAGGAAGTGCGTGACATCGGCGACGAAGCCGAGCGCGCGACCCGCGAGACCGAGAACTCGCTGGAACTGCGTACCCGTGACCGCTACCGCAAGCTGATCGGCAAGATCGACAGCACCCTGAAGCGCCTGGAAGCGGGCGACTATGGTTACTGCGTCGACACCGGCGAAGAAATCGGCCTGGAGCGCCTGGAGGCGCGCCTGAC
Organism: Stenotrophomonas sp. GD04054; assembly: GCF_029836955.1. Taxonomy (NCBI): domain Bacteria; kingdom Pseudomonadati; phylum Pseudomonadota; class Gammaproteobacteria; order Lysobacterales; family Lysobacteraceae; genus Stenotrophomonas; species Stenotrophomonas sp. GD04054. Next base: position 3,862 of record NZ_JAOECR010000019.1, read on the forward strand.
CGCCGAACGCACCATCGACGCCCAGGAGCGTTGGGAGCACCTGCAGAAGCAGCAGGGGGACTGATTCCTGATCGTTGTCTGGTCATGCGAAAAACCCGGCCTCGGCCGGGTTTTTTGTTGGGTGTGGTTGGCTGGGTAGAACGGCGCCTTCCAGGTATAGGAGGGAGCCTGCGGGTGGGGCCGGGCAGGACACGCTGCAAGTACATCCCGGTAAGCTCGTCCGCGGCATCCATGCCGCGGACGGTCCTGCCCGGCCCCACCCGCAGGCTCTCGACGGTTTCCTGCGTGCGCGGTTGCTGTAAAGCCGAGCCCATGCCCGGCTCGGGCCGAAGCCGGAGGGCAAGGAAGAGCAAAAGCAAAAGCAAAAGCAGCCAAGCATGGCTTGGCTCTACCAAGGGCAGTCATGCGTGCGCTCGCGGCTGTTGGGTCCGCCTTGTAGCGAGCCGAGCACCGCAGGGGAATCAGGGGCGAAGAGGCGCCGCTGTTTGAGCGCAGCGAGTTCGGCGCCGTCTCCTGATTCACCGAGGAGCACAGGGCACCGGCGCGCAGCGCCGGCTCGCGGATGGCGGCGCGTTTCTTTTGGTTACTTTTCTTTTCGCGCGAAAAGAAAAGTGACACCCCACCGCGGTCACGGAAAGAGCCCGCCGGGCATGGCCCGGCGCTACCGGCGCGTGGGCGCGCGGAAATCCGCTCTATTGCAGGTCGCGAAGATTCAGCTTCCGCAACGTCGGGTTCTTCCACGCGGTGATCCCGGCCACGCTCAGCACCGCGAACCCACCCAGCACCACTGCCGGCACCAGGCCGAGCAGCTTTGCCATCGTGCCGGCATAGAACGCGCCCAGCTCGTTGGACGAACTGATGAAGATGCCGTTGATCGACGACACCCGGCCGCGCATTTCTTCCGGTGTGGCCAGCTGCAGGATGGTCGAGCGGATCACCACCGACACGCCGTCGAAGGCCCCATAGAACAGCAGGATCAGCGCGGACAGCCAGAAGTGCTGCGACAGCCCGAAGCTGATCACGCACAGGCCGAAGCCGGCCACCGCGAACAGCAGCACGCGGCCGGCATTGCGGTGCAGCGGGTGGCGTGCCAGCCACAGGCCAACGCAGACCGAGCCCAGCGCCGGCATTGCGCGCAGGATGCCCAGGCCTTCCGGACCGTGGTGCAGGATCTCGTGCAGGAACGCCGGCAGCATCGCCACCACGCCGCCCAGCAGCACCGAGAACATGTCCAGCGCCATCGCCCCGACCATGATCCGGTTGCCGACCACGAAGCGCGCGCCTTCAGCGATGCTCTTGAAAATCGGGGCGGCCGGACCGGTATGCACCGGTTCTTCCACCTTCAGCGTGGCCAGGCAGGCCATCGCCACCAGCGCGAAGCCCGTGGCCACCGCGTAGGACAGGCCCTTGCCGCCGAAGCCGACCAGCACGCCGCCCAATGCCGGACCGGCCACCATGCCGGCCTGGAACACCACGGCGCCGAGGCCAGCGCCACGTGCGAACTGGTCACGGGCCAGCACGCGGGCGAACAGTGCGTTGTAGATCGGCGACAGGAAGGCGCGGACCATGCCGGTCAGCGCAATGGCCGCATAGATCGGCCACACGCCTTCGAACGGCAGCCAGCCCTTGGCCACGCCGGTCAACACCAGCGCGGTGGCGATCAACCCGGAGCAGGCGACCATGCCGAGCCGGCGGCGCGGCAGGTGGTCGACCAGATAACCGGCGAACGGTGCGACGCAGAAGAACGGCAGCACCTCGGCCAGGCCAACCAGGCCCAGCGAGAACGGATTGCGGGTGACTTCGTAGATGTGCCAGCCGACGGTGACCGCGACCACCTGGTAGGACAGCATCGCGAAGATGCGGTAGGCCAGCAGCTTGGCGAAACCGGGCCGGGACAGCAGCCCCAGCGCGGTGTCTTCGGCCGTGGCGGGTTCGCTCACGACGGGTCGCGCTGCAGCTGGGCCTGCGCGGTCTCGCGGATGAAGGCCAGCATCGCCGCCACGCCGTTGCTGCGGGTGGGCGAGAGGTGGCGGGCCAGGCCGATGTCCTGGATGTAGCTCGGTTCGGTGGCCAGGATCTCCTGCGCCGAGCGCCCGGAGTACACGCGCAGGGCCAGGAAGATCAGGCCGGAAACGATGGCCGAATCACTGATGGCGTGGAAGCGCAGCGACTGCGCATTGCCTTCCGGCACGATCCAGACCATCGACTGGCAGCCGAGCAGGCGGTGCTCTTCGGTCTTCCATTCGTCCGGGAAGGCGGGCAGCTTGCGGCCGAGGTCGATCAGATACTGGTAGCGCTCGGACCAGTCGCCGAAGAAGCCGAATTCCTCGGCGATGGCGGTCTGGGCCTCGGCGGCGGTGGGTTCAAGCGGGAACGGAGAGTCGGTCACAACAGTCTCTACAGTGGAGCGTGGCCGGCGGACCGGCCACGGGGCAGGGTGGGTCAGCCGCGCTTGCGTGACCAGCGCACGCCCTGCGGGGTGTCTTCCAGCACGATGCCTTCGGCGGCCAGCTGGTCGCGGATGGCATCGGAACGGGCGAAATCGCGCGCCTGCTTGGCGGCGGCACGCTCGTCGATCAGGCCCTGGATGCGGGCATCTTCGCCATCATCGCTGGCCGCGGTGCCGAACCACTGCGCTGGATCGGCCTGCAGCAGGCCCAGGGCCAGGCCGGCACCGAGCAGTTCGCCCTTCAGGCGCGCCTGTTCGGCCGGGTCGGTGGCCCGTCGTGCATCGGCAGCGATGCGGGCCACTTCGGCCAGTGCCTGCGGGGTGTTCAGGTCGTCATCCAGGGTCGCCTCGACTGTGGCCGGGATCGCCACGACCGCCTCGACCGACGCCAGCTCGCGCAGGGTGCCGTACAGGCGGTCCAGGGTGCGCACCGACTGCTCGATGAGGCCATCGGACCAGTCCAGCGGCTGCCGGTAGTGGGCCGACAGCAGGGCCAGGCGCAGCGCTTCCGGCGGGTGCTGGCGGACCAGGTCGTGCACACGTTCGATGTTGCCCAGCGACTTGCTCATCTTGGCGCCGCCGAAGTTGAGCATGCCGTTGTGCAGCCAGAAGCGGGCGAAGATCTTGCCGCCGTGGGCACATTCGCTCTGCGCAAGCTCGTTCTCGTGGTGCGGGAACTGCAGGTCGACGCCGCCGGCATGGATATCGATGGTCTCGCCCAGGTGGGCGGCAGCCATCGCCGAGCATTCGATATGCCAGCCCGGGCGGCCGCGGCCCCAGGGAGACTCCCAGCCAGGGAGGTCATCGCTGGACGGCTTCCACAGCACGAAATCGCCCGGGTCGCGCTTGTACGGGGCCACGTCGACGCGAGCGCCGGCCAGCATCTCTTCCGGGTCGCGGCGCGAGAGCTTGCCGTAGCCTTCGAAGCTGGCCACCGCGAACAGCACGTGGCCTTCGGCGGCGTAGGCATGACCATTGGCGATCAGCTGCTCGATCATGGTGATGATCTGCGGGATGTGCGCGGTCACTTCCGGCTCGATGTCCGGCGGCACCACGCCCAGCGCGGCCATGTCTTCACGGTAGGCGGCGGCGAACCTGTCGGTGATGGTGCTGATCGGCACGCCCTGCTCACGCGCGGCGTTGTTGATCTTGTCGTCCACGTCGGTGATGTTGCGCGCGTAGCGCAGGCCACCGAAACGGCGTCGCAGCAGGTCGGCCAGCACCCCGAACACCACTGGGCCACGGGCGTTGCCGATATGCACGTAGTTGTAGACCGTCGGGCCGCACACATACAGGGTCGGACAGGCCGGGTCGAGCGGGGTGAACGGTTCGAGCTGGCGAGTCAGGTTGTTGTGCAGGCGCAGGGTCATGGGGCTGTGGCTGGGGGACAAGCCTGTGATTTTAGAACGTGTCGGCCCCCTTTGGGGGCACCGCCTGCCACCGGTGGACGCCGGGTCCAACCAGGGTGGGGTGGGCAGGAGCAGCGTGGACGGGTAATGTTCAGCCCCTTGCGCTCGCCACTGCCTACACTATTGCCGTGTCCTTGCTCCCTTCGCCAATGAAATCCACCGCGTTGCTGACCCTGGCCTGCCTGTCGGCGCTGGCCGCCGTGGCCCAGGCGCAGGAGGCCGAGCCCCGCAACCGGGTGGTGATCGTGGAGAACGTGAAGTTCGACTACGCGCAGGTACTGAACGTCGAACCCGTGTTCCAGACCCTGCGCGCGACCCGTACCGAAGAACACTGCGAGCCGGTCTCGACCCGGACCCTGGCGCCGGTCAATGTCACTGGTGAGGAGCCGGTCGAGGACAAGGGCCGGATCAGCCGCTTCTGGGACTCGGTACGCTCGATGTTCAAGCGCAGCGATGAAGAGGTCTCCGAGGACACCGCCGCCGAGTCACCGGCCCCGGCGCCGGCACCGGCCAACAATGGTCCGATGCTGACCCGCGACTGTCGCATCGTGCCGGTGGGGCGTGAGTTCCGCCGGCCCATCGCCTACGACGTGGACTACGTCTACAAGGGCACCAAGTACCGCTCGCGGCTGCCGGAAGACCCTGGCAACCGGCTCAAGATCCGGGTGTCGATCACCCCCTGGGTCGGCCCCGAGCAGGGTACAGCCAGCAATCCCTGATTCTGCGACCCCGGCCCCTTGCGCCGGCCCCGGCCGCATGCAAAGATGGATGACCATGAAGCTCACCGACTTCCAGCACGACAGCAGCGCAGCCCGACAGGCGTCGGGCATGACCTCGCGTGCGCGTCGACCGGAACCCCACATCCTCGCTGGGTAACCGGAGCTTTTTGCTGTTCGTCCGAAAAAAACCCAGCCCGCCGGCTGGGTTTTTTCGTTTCTGCGTCATGAAAGCTGCAACTGCAACCTTTTCGTTCCACTTTTGCTTCCTGTTTTCCCTTCCACCGCGTCGAACCCGGCGCCGCCACGCAAGGAAAGATGATGTCCCCCAAGCACTTCCTGAACACCCAGGACTGGAGCCGCAGCGAGCTCGACGCGCTGCTGACCCAGGCCGCGCTGTTCAAGCGCAACAAGCTCGGCGACCAGCTCAAGGGCAAGTCGATCGCGCTGGTGTTCTTCAATCCGTCCATGCGCACCCGCACCAGCTTCGAACTGGGTGCGTTCCAGCTGGGTGCCCACGCGGTGGTGCTGCAGCCGGGCAAGGATGCGTGGCCGATCGAGTTCAACCTCGGCACGGTGATGGACGGCGATACCGAAGAGCACATCGCTGAAGTGGCCAAGGTGCTGGGCCGTTACTGCGACATCATCGCTGTGCGCGCATTCCCCAAGTTCATCGACTGGGCCTACGACCGCCAGGACATCGTCCTCAACAGCTTCGCCAAGTACTCGCCGGTGCCGGTCATCAACATGGAGACCATCACCCACCCGTGCCAGGAGCTGGCCCACATCATGGCCCTGCAGGAGCACTTCGGCACCCAGGACCTGCGCGGCAAGAAGTACGTGCTGACCTGGACCTACCACCCCAAGCCGCTGAACACCGCAGTCGCCAATTCGGCGCTGACCATCGCCACCCGCATGGGCATGGACGTGACCCTGCTGTGCCCGACCGCCGACTACATCCTCGACGACCGCTACATGGGCTGGGCCGAGCAGAACGTGGCCGAGAGCGGCGGCTCGCTGAAGATCAGCCATGACATCGACAGCGCCTACGCCGGTGCCGACGTGGTCTACGCCAAGAGCTGGGGCGCGCTGCCGTTCTTCGGCAACTGGGAACCGGAAAAGCCGATCCGCGACCAGTTCAAGCACTTCATCGTGGACGAGCGGAAGATGGCGCTGACCAACAACGGTGTGTTCAGCCACTGCCTGCCGCTGCGCCGCAACGTGAAGGCCACCGACGCGGTGATGGATTCGCCGCAGTGCATCGCCATCAACGAAGCCGAGAACCGCCTGCACGTGCAGAAGGCGATCATGGCGGCGGTTGCCGGGCGCTGAATCAAACAAGGGGTAGAGCCGACCGTTGGTCGGCTGCTCCCGCAGCGGCGCATCCATCATTCCAGCCGACCAACGGTCGGCTCTACCGAATTCCCATCCCCCAAGTGGACCTGACTCCCATGAGCAACAAAGACGTCGTTCTCGCCTTCTCCGGCGGCCTGGATACCAGCTTCTGCGTGCCGTACCTGCAGGAGCGGGGCTACAACGTGCACACCGTGTTCGCCGATACCGGCGGCGTGGATGATGAAGAGCGTGATTTCATCGAGAAGCGCGCCGCCGAGCTGGGCGTGGCCAGCCACGTCACCGTCAACGGTGGCCCGGCCATCTGGGAAGGCTTCGTCAAGCCGTTCGTGTGGGCCGGTGAGGGCTACCAGGGCCAGTACCCGCTGCTGGTCTCGGACCGCTACCTGATCGTCGATGCCGCGCTGAAGCGTGCCGCCGAACTGGGCACCAACATCATCGCCCACGGCTGCACTGGCATGGGCAACGATCAGGTCCGCTTCGACCTGGCGGTGAAGGCCCTGGGTGACTACCAGATCATCGCGCCGATCCGCGAGATCCAGAAGGAACACACCCAGACCCGCGCCTACGAGCAGAAGTACCTGGAAGAGCGCGGCTTCGGCGTGCGCGCCAAGCAGCAGGCCTACACCATCAACGAGAACCTGCTGGGCCTGACCATGTCCGGCGGCGAGATCGACCGTTGGGAAGCGCCGGGCGAGGGCGCCCGTGGCTGGTGCGCACCGCGCAGCGAGTGGCCGGAGCAGGCGCTGAACGTGACCCTGAAGTTCGTCGAGGGCGAAGCCGTCGAACTGAACGGCAAGGCGTTGCCGGGCGACCAGATCCTGGCCCAGCTCAACAAGCTGTTCGCCCCGTACGGCGTTGGCCGCGGTGTCTACACCGGCGACACCGTGATCGGCCTGAAGGGTCGCATCGTGTTCGAGGCCCCGGGCCTGGTGTCGTTGCTGGCCGCGCACCGCGCGCTGGAAGATGCCGTGCTGACCAAGCAGCAGAACCGCTTCAAGCCGGACGTGGCGCGCAAGTGGGTGGAGCTGGTCTACGAAGGCTTCTACCACGACCCGCTGAAGACCGACATCGAGGCCTTCCTGAAGTCCTCGCAGGCCAAGGTCAACGGCGAAGTGGTGCTGGAAACCCGCGGCGGCCGCGTCGATGCAGTGGCGGTGAAGTCGCCGCACCTGCTCAACACCAAGGGCGCCACCTACGCGCAGTCGGCCGACTGGGGCGTGGAGGAGGCCGAGGGCTTCATCAAGCTGTTCGGCATGAGCTCCACTGTCTATGCGCAGGTCAATCGCGGTTGACCTGTGACGGGGGTGCCGGCCGCTGGCCGGCGCCTCGCAACGTCAATGGAGGGTAGTGCCGGCCGCTGGCCGGCTCGTGGCACGGCTGGATCATTGCGGAGCCGGCCAGCGGCCGGCACTACCGATTTCGAACCCTACGGATATTCAGACACATGCTTGAACAGACGCTCGATCACCTGCAGGCCCTGGTGTCCTTCGACACCCGCAACCCGCCGCGTGCGATCACCACCGGTGGCATCTTCGATTACCTGCGCGCGAACCTGCCCGGCTTCAACGTCGAGGTGATCGACCATGGCGCCGGTGCGGTCAGCCTGTACGCCGTGCGTGGTACGCCGAAGTACCTGTTCAACGTGCATCTGGATACCGTGCCGGATTCGCCGCACTGGAGTGCCGACCCGCACGTGATGCGGCGTCTGGACGACTGTGTGGTCGGCCTGGGCGTGTGTGACATCAAGGGCGCCGCCGCTGCACTGGTGGCCGCGGCCAACGCCAGTGATGGCGATGCCGCGTTCCTGTTCTCCAGCGACGAAGAAGCCAACGATCCGCGCTGCATCGCCGCGTTCCTGGCCCGTGGCCTGCCATATGAAGCGGTGCTGGTGGCGGAGCCGACCATGAGCGAAGCGGTGCTGGCGCACCGTGGCATCAGTTCGGTGCTGATGCAGTTCGCCGGCCGCGCCGGGCACGCGTCGGGCAAGCAGGATGCGGCCGCCAGTGCGCTGCATCAGGCCATGCGTTGGGGCAACCGCGCATTGGACCATGTGGAATCGCTGGCCTCGGCGCGCTTCGGCGGGCTGACCGGCCTGCGCTTCAACATCGGTCGCGTGGAAGGTGGCATCAAGGCCAACATGATCGCGCCGGCCGCCGAAGTGCGGTTCGGGTTCCGTCCGCTGCCGTCGATGGACATCGATGGCCTGCTGGCGACCTTCGCCGGTTTTGCCGAGCCGGAAGCGGCACTGTTCACCGAAACCTTCCGTGGCCCCAGCCTGCCGGCCGGTGACATCGCCGAGGCAGAGAACCGCCGTCTGCTGGCACGCGACGTAGCCGATGCGCTGGAACTGCCGATCGGCAACGCGGTGGACTTCTGGACAGAGGCCTCGCTGTTCTCGGCCGGCGGCTACACCACGCTGGTGTTCGGCCCGGGTGACATCGCCCAGGCCCACACCGCCGATGAGTTCGTGACGCTGGAGCAGCTGCAGCGCTACACCGACGCCGTGCACCGCATCATCGCCGCCGGCGCCTGATCGACCCCACAACGCCGCCCGGCCCTGGCCGGGTGGAACTGCAACGCGGCGACCGCCGCCTGTGACGAAACCGAAATGTCTCCTGCCCTCCAGCCCCACCGCCAGACCCGCCAGACCATCGTGCGCCTGCTTTCCAGCATGGCCAGCGCGAAGGAGATCAGCCAGTACCTCAAGCGCTTTTCTCAGTTGGATGCCAAGCGCTTTGCCGTGGTCAAGGTCGGCGGCGCGGTGCTGCGCGACGATCTCGACGCGCTGACCTCTTCGCTGTCGTTCCTGCAGGAAGTCGGCCTGACCCCGATCGTGCTGCACGGCGCCGGCCCGCAGCTGGATGCCGAACTGTCGGCCGCCGGCATCGAAAAGCAGACCGTCAACGGTCTGCGCGTGACCTCGCCGGAGGCACTGGCGATCGTGCGCCGGGTGTTCCAGCAGTCCAACCTGCGCCTGGTCGAAGCGCTGCAGCAGAACGGCGCGCGTGCCACCTCGATCACCGGTGGCGTGTTCGAGGCGGAGTACCTGGACGTGGACACCTACGGCCTGGTCGGCGAGGTGAAGAAGGTCAACCTGGCGCCGATCGAGGCCAGCCTGCGCGCCGGCTCGATCCCGGTCATCACAAGCCTGGGCGAAACCGCGGGTGGCCAGATCCTCAACGTCAACGCCGACTTCGCCGCCAACGAGCTGGTGCAGGAGCTGCAGCCGTACAAGATCATTTTCCTGACCGGCACCGGCGGCCTGCTGGACGAGCAGGGCAGCGTGATCGATTCGATCAACCTGTCCACCGAGTACGACCACCTGATCGCGCAGCCGTGGATCCACGGTGGCATGAAGGTGAAGATCGAACAGATCAAGGATCTGCTCGACCGCCTGCCGCTGGAATCGTCGGTGTCCATCACGCGCCCGGCTGACCTGGCCAAGGAACTGTTCACCCACAAGGGCTCGGGCACGCTGGTGCGCAAGGGCGAGAAGGTGCTGCGCGCCACCGCGTGGAACGAGCTGGACCTGCCACGGCTGAAGGGCCTGATCGAATCCAGCTTCGGCCGCACGCTGGTGCCTGACTATTTCCAGAAGACCAAGCTGCTGCGCGCCTACGTCAGCGAGAACTACCGCACGGCGGTGATCCTCACCGACGAGGCCGAGGGCGTGTACCTGGACAAGTTCGCGGTGCTCGATGACGCACAGGGTGAAGGCCTCGGTCGCGCGGTGTGGAACGTGATGCGGGATGAAACGCCGCAGCTGTTCTGGCGTTCGCGCAATGGCAACCCGATCAATCACTTCTACTATGCTGAATCCGATGGCTGCTACAAGCAGGGCCATTGGAAGGTGTTCTGGTACGGCGCCGATGGCATCGACCGGATCAGCACCTATGTCGACCACTGCGCCCAGCGCGCACCGAGCCTGCAGGGCTGAATGATGGACCATTCCGATCACTGGACTACGATTCCCACCCTGCGCGGCCAGCACGTGACACTGCAGCCGCTGCAGCCCGAGCATGTGCCTGGCCTGCGCGCCGCCGTGGAGGGCAGTGGCCTGGACCAGCTCTGGTACACCCAGGTGCCTTCGCCGGAGCGGGTCGAGCACTATGTGCAGGCCGCGCTGCAGGCACAGGCAGAAGGCAAGGTGCTGCCGTTCGTGATCCTCGATGCGGCGGGTGACATCGTGGGGACCACCCGCTTCTACGACCTGGATGCCGGCGTGCCCAAGCTCAGCCTGGGCTACACCTGGTATGCACCGCGCGTGCAGCGTACCGGCGTCAACACTGAAACCAAGCTGTTGCTGCTGCAGCACGCCTTCGAAACCATGGGCTGCATCAGCCTGGTGCTGGAAACCAGCTGGTTCAACTTCACCTCGCGCACCGCCATCGCCCGCCTCGGCGCCAAGCAGGACGGCGTGCTGCGCAACCACAAGCGGCACGCCGACGGCACGCCGCGCGACACCGTCATCTTCTCCATCATCGATACGGAATGGCAGGGCGTGAAGCGCCACCTGCAGTACCGCCTGGACAGCCACGCATGAACGATTCGACTTTCACCCTGGGCATCGTCGGCGCCCGTGGCCATACCGGTGCCGAGCTGATCAAGCTGGTGGCCGCACATCCGCGGCTGAAGCTGGCCTTCGTGTCCTCGCGCGAACGCGCCGGGCAGCGCCTGTCCGACCACCATCCGGAGTTCCAGGGCGAGCTGCAGTACGAGAATCTGGACGCCGACGCGGTGGCCGCCAAGGGCGTGGAAGCGGTGATCCTGGCCCTGCCCAACGGCCTGGCCGCACCGTTCGTGGCCGCACTGGAAGCGGCGAAGCCGGACACCGTCATCGTCGACCTGTCGGCCGACTACCGCTTCGACAACAGCTGGTACTACGGCCTGCCGGAGCTGACCCGAGGCCGCTACAACGGCCAGAAGCACATCAGCAACCCGGGCTGCTATGCCACGGCGATGCAGCTGGCGGTGCATCCGCTGCTGGACCTGCTGGCCGGTCCGCCGCAGTGCTTCGGTGTGTCCGGCTATTCCGGCGCCGGCACCACGCCGTCGGACAAGAACAACGTCGAACTGCTCGCCGACAACCTGATGCCGTATGCGCTGACCAACCACGTGCACGAGCGTGAAGTGTCGGTCCAGCTGGGCGTGGCGGTTGAATTCATGCCGCATGTCGCGCCGCATTTCCGGGGCATCACGCTCACCGCCAACCTGTGGCTGAACCGCGTGCAGACCCGCGAACAGATCGTCGAGCGCTTCCAGCAGGCCTATGCGGGCGAACCGCTGATCGAGGTAGTGGATGAAGCGCCGTGGGTCAGCCGCATCGCCGGCCGCCACGGTGCGCAGGTCGGTGGCTTCACCCTGGCCCCGGGCGGCAAGCGGGTGGTGGTGGTGGCGACCCTGGACAACCTGCTCAAGGGCGCGGCCACCCAGGCCATGCAGAACCTCAACCTCGCGCTGGGCATCGACGAACTGACGTCGATCCCGCACTGAACACGTATTCCGGAGCCCCCATGGCAGACCTTCTTTGGCAGAAGCCCGGCGTCGCTGTCGACGCACAGATCCAGACCTTCCTCGCCGGCGATGACGTGATCCTCGATCGCGAGTTTTTCCTGCACGACATCGCCGCCAGCGCCGCGCATGCGCAGGGACTGCAGCACATCGGCATCCTCAGCGCCGATGAACTGGCTGGCCTGCTGCGCGAACTGGATATCCTGGCGCAGGACTTCCGCGAAGGCCGCTTCGTGCTGGATACCCAGTACGAAGATGGTCACTCGGCGATCGAAGCGCGGCTGACTGAACGCCTCGGCGATGCGGGCCGCAAGATCCACACCGGCCGCAGCCGCAACGACCAGATCCTGGTCGCCACCCGCTTGTGGCTGAAGGAGAAGCTGCTGCGCGTGGCCCAGCTCAGCGCCGACGTGGCCAAGGTCGCGCTGGACCGCGCGCAGGCCGAGAAGGATCTGCCGATACCCGGCTATACCCACATCCAGCGTGCCGTGGTGTCCTCGGCCGGGATGTGGTGGGCCGGCTGGGCCGAGGCCTTCATCGACAACGCCATCCGCGCGCGCGACACCCATGCGCTGGTCGACGCCAATCCGCTTGGCACGGCTGCCGGCTACGGTGTGAACCTGCCGCTGGACCGTGAGCACACCACGGCCGCGCTCGGTTTCGCCCGCATGCAGATCTCGCCGATCTACGCGCAGCTGTCGCGCGGCAAGTTCGAACTGGCCGCGCTGGAAGCGCTGGGCGGCGCCACGCTGGACCTGCGCCGCATTGCCTGGGACCTGTCGCTGTTCACCAGCGCCGAGTTCGGCTTCGTCGCGCTGCCGGCGCAGTACACCACCGGCAGTTCGATCATGCCCAACAAGCGCAATCCGGACGTGATCGAGCTGATGCGCGCGACCCACGCCAGCGTCGCCGCCGCGCGTACCGAGATCGAGCAGCTGCTGTCGCTGCCGTCGGGCTATCACCGCGACCTGCAGTCGTCCAAGGGCGCCATCTTCCACGGCTTCGGTCGCGGCCTGTCGGCGCTGGAACTGCTGCCGGCGCTGCTGGCCAACCTGGAATGGCGCGACGACAAGGTTCGCGCGGCAATCGACTCGGGCATGTACGCCACCGATGTGGCGGTGGAAGCGGCGGTGGCCGGTGTGCCGTTCCGCGAGGCCTACAAGGCTGCTGCCGCCGGTGCCGACAGCGCAGGGCAGGGGCGTACCCCGGAAGGCAGCCTGGCCGCACGCGTATCGCCGGGTTCGGCCGCCGACCTGCGCCTGGACGAACTGCACGCGCGCTGGCAGGCGCTGTCCTGATGGCCGGCACCGTCTACCTGGTGCTGGCCATGCGCCGGCCCGATTTCAACGCCGCCGCCGTGCAGCCGCACCGTGACTTTCTCGATGCGTTGCAGGCACAGGGCAAGCTGCAGCTGACCGGCGGCTTTGCCGATGGCAGCGGTGGCGCCTATGTGCTGTGCAACGTGGACAGCCTGGCGCAGGCGCAGGCCATCGTCGCCACCGATCCGCTGGTGACGATGCAGGCCTCCGCGCTGACCGTGCACGAATGGAACACCCGCTGAGAGCCTGACCGATGATCCAGCACGCTGCCCTCGTCGCCTCGCCGTTCCCCGAACAAGCGCTGCCGCCGTGGCGGCGTGCGGTGCTGAAAGTCGGCAGCAGCCTGCTGGCTGCCGATGGCGGCGGCCTGTCACCTCGCCACGCGCTGGGCCTGGCACAGTTCGTGTCGGCCAATGTACTGGCCGGGCGTGAGGTGGTGATCGTCTCCTCCGGTGCGGTTGCGGCGGGGCGCGCGATCCTGCCGCGGGCCGATGAACCTGGTGCGGCGATGGCGGCGCGGCAGGCCCTGGCCGCGCTCGGTCAGGCCCAGCTGATCGGGCTGTGGCAGCGCTTCTTCGAGCGCCCCGTGGCGCAGGTGCTGCTGACCCACGACGACCTGCGCAACCGCCGCCGCTACCTCAACGCACGCGCCACGCTCAATGAGTTGCTGCGGCTGGGCGCGTTGCCGGTGGTCAACGAGAACGACACCGTGTCGGTGGACGAACTCAAGCTCGGCGACAACGACAACCTGGCCGCCACCGTGGCCGCGCTGGTCGATGCCGATGCACTGTTCATTGCCACCGACATCGACGGCCTGTACAGCGCGGACCCGCGCACCGTGGCCGATGCGCGGCCACTGCACGACGTGCCGGAACTGAGTGACGAGGTGCTGGCGATGGCCGGCGGCGCAGGGTCGCGCGCCGGTACCGGCGGCATGCGGACCAAGCTTGAGGCGGCGGCCAAGGCGGGTCGTCTCGGCATCGAGACCTACCTTTTCAACGGCCGCAGCAGCGACGTGGTGCGTGCACTGGCGCAGGACCGCCTGTTCGGCACCCGCATCCACGCCGCGCGCAGCCGCGAGGCGGCCCGCAAGCACTGGCTGCGGCATGCACCGCTGACCGAAGGCGCGATCGTGATCGATGCCGGTGCGGCACAGGCCATGCGTGAGAAGGGCGCCTCGTTGCTGCCCGGTGGCATCACCGGTGCGGAGGGCGCGTTCCGGCGTGGCGATATGGTGCAGGTGTGCTGGAATGCACCACAGGGCCGTGTCTGCATCGCCCGCGGTGTCAGCCAGTACGCCGCCGATGATGTGCGCCGGATCGCCGGTCGCCATTCGCGCGACATCGAGGCCGTGCTGGGCTACAACTACGGTGGCAGTGTCGTCCATCGCGACGATCTGGTGCTGCCATGACCGGTTTGAAGGACACCCCGATGAGCGAAATCGAAGCGCAGGCGCGTGCCTGCCGTGACGCGGCCCAGATCGTTGCCGGCCTCGACAGTGCGGCGCGCCGCACGCTGCTGCTGGCAATGGCGCAGGCACTGGAAGTGAATGCCGGGCTGATCCTGGCCGGTAATGCGCGTGACCTTGCTGCCGCGCGCGACAAGGGCGTTGGCAGTGCCATGCTCGACCGCCTGGCGCTGGACCCGGCACGCCTGTTGGCGATGTCCGAAGCCGTGCGTGAGGTCGCTGCGCTGCCCGATCCGGTCGGCCAGGTCACCCGCGACGATGTGCGTCCAAACGGCATCCGTGTGCAGAAGGTGCGCGTTCCGCTGGGGGTGATCGCGATGATCTACGAGGCGCGCCCGAACGTGACCGCCGAAGCGGCCGCGCTGTGCCTGAAGGCCGGCAATGGCGTGATCCTGCGCGGTGGTTCCGAGGCGATCCACTCCAACACCGCCATCGCCCAGGCGCTGTCCGGCGCATTGAAGGCCAACGGCGTACCGCCGGCTGCGGTGACCGTGCTGACCGACCTGCGCCGCGAAGCAATGCTGGAACTGCTGCAGTTGCATGAGCTGATCGACCTGGCCATTCCGCGTGGCGGCGAAGGCCTGATCCGCTTCGTCGCCGAGCATGCGCGGGTGCCGGTGATCAAGCATTACAAGGGCGTGTGCCATCTGTTCGTGGATGCCAGCGCCGACCTCGGCAAGGCCATTGACCTGCTGGTGGATGGCAAGTGCAGCCGCCCTGCAGCCTGCAACTCGCTGGAAACGCTGCTGGTGCACCGCGAGGTGGCCGAAGCGTTCCTGCCGCGCGTGGCGCAGGCGCTCGGCGAGCGCGGCGTGCAGCTGCGCGCCGATGCGCAGGCGCAGCTGCTGCTGCCGGGCAGCATGTTGGCCACTGAAGACGACTATGCCGCCGAGTTCCTCGATCTGGTACTGGCGGTGCGCGTGGTTGACGATCTCGACGCTGCCATTGCGCACATCCGTGCCTACACCTCCGACCATACTGAAGTGATCGCCACCGAAGACGCGGGCAACGCCGAGCGCTTCGTCACTGCGCTGCGCTCGGCGGTGGTGATGGTCAATGCGTCCTCGCGTTTCTCCGACGGCGGCCAGCTGGGCCTGGGCAGCGAGATCGGCATCTCCACCACGCGCCTGCACGCGTACGGCCCGATGGGGCTGGAGGCACTCACCGTCGAACGATTTGTCGTGCGCGGTGAAGGGCAGACCCGCACGTAGATCCACGCCATGCATGGATGCTCTTCGCGGTAGCCCCCGGTGCCGACCAAGGTCGGCACCCACCAGAGAGAACGCCGACCAAGGTCGGCATCTACCAAAGCAAGTGCCGACCAGGGTCGGCACCCAGGGCAATCGAGTTACACAACCTCGCGGCGGATGCCGATCGGCCGCGCGTGATCGTCCATGTGCAGCGTGGCGGCTTTGCAGCCCAGCAGGCGCTCGGCCAGCCCGGTGCTGGCCCCCAGGTCGGCGGCCACTTCGTTGAGGCTGGCCAGCGGCCGCGGCAGGCGCCGGTCGTGGCCGCGGAAGCGCGCGCGGTTGTACTCGGCCCAGCCGATCAGCAGTACGCTGGCGCACAGCAGCATCAGCGGCAACGCCACCAGCACATAGGGGTCGAACTGGCTTTGCCGTTCGTACAGCTGCTGCCAGGCCAGCTGGCCGCCGACCAGCCACGACACCAGGGTGACCAGTGGCGCCCACAGGTAGAAGTAGAACCCCCAGAACGCGAGGGTGACGAAGCCCCAGGCGGTGCGCTGGAAGCGTGGTTGGCGATGCGGCTTGCGGATCATCCGCGAGTCGAAGCGGTTGGACGGGCGTTGTGCGTTCATCGGATCCCCCGATCGGGACTGGTCCAGGTGGCGCGCTTGCTGCGACGGCGCAGCAGGGTTTTCGGCAACGCCACCAGGGTGGTGGAAAGGCTGATCAACCAGTACGCCATCGGGTACCAGATGACCCAGAAGTAGTTGCGTCCAATCTGTGTTTCGTAACGACGGTCGATGATCAGGCTGCTGGCGAACTGCAGCAGGCAGACCAGGGCCAGGATCACGCCATGCCACTCCGGCAGCAGGCTGGCGATATGCAGTTGCGGGGGCAGTTCGATGAACTTGCCCAGCGCCCACAGCACCACGATGAACAACATGGTGTAAGCCCAGATCACGCTGAGCACGTACTCCAGCAGTACGCCCCACATGCGCCGCTCCTTCCAGTGCAGCAGCGAGCGGGCGTGGCGCAGCATCACCTCCACGCCGCCCTGGGCCCAGCGCAGCCGCTGCCGCCACAGTCCCTTCAGGGTTTCCGGCATCAGGATGAAGCATAGTGCGTTGGGTTCGTAGCGGATGTCCCAGTGCGCGCGCTGCAGCCGCCAGCTGATGTCGATGTCTTCGGTCACCATGTCATCGGACCACCAGCCGACCTGGTGCAGGGCGGTGCGGCGGAAGCCGGCGATCACGCCGGAGATGGTGAAGATGCGCCCGTAAACCCGCTGCGCGCGCTTGATCATGCCGATGATCGAGGAGAACTCGGCCACCTGCAGGCGTCCGAGCAGGGTGGAGCGGTTGCGGATGCGCGGGTTGCCGGTGACCGCGCCGACCCGGTTGCCGCTCACCAGGTGCCAGATCATCCAGTGCAGCGCGTGTTCTTCCAGCATCGCGTCGCCGTCGATGCACACCAGGTATTCCGAGCGTGCAGCGAGCGCCCCCATGCGCAGCGCATTGGCCTTGCCGAGGTTGCGGTCCAGGTGCAGCACACGCAGCCGTGGGTGCTTTGCCGCCAGGGCGTCCAGCCGCGCACCCGTGTCGTCGCTGCTGCCGTCGTCGATGGCGATCACCTCATAGTCGGCCGGGTAGCGCTGGGCCAGCGCCGCGCCGAGTGTGTCGTCGAGGTTCGCCGACTCGTTGTGGCAGGGAATCAGCAGGCTCGCGAACGGTGGATCGACCATCAGCGGCGGGTCGTTGCGTGGGCGCGAATGGCGTTCGCGCCGGAAGTAGTAATACAGGCCGCCCGACATCCAGAAGAATGCCATCACCATCGGGTAGTAGAAGGCGAACTGGAACAGGACCTGCAGCAACGGATGCATGTCCATGTCACTTCTCCGGGTACGGGAAGTTGCCGGCGGACATTGCCGCGCGGGCATCGCGGGTGGAGGGCTGGTCGGCGATGAAGTCGTCCGGGTACCAGGCGAAGTGGTGCACGCCCTGCGCCTGCAGCTGGCGGATCTGCGCGCGCAGTCGCTCGGCGGGAATCGGTTGCCCGCTGCGCCAATCGACGGTCTGCAGTTCGAACAGGGTGTGCTGCAGCTGTGGGTCATGTGCACGCACCGCGGCCAGCAGCTGGTCGAGCCAGCGCTCCGGATGCTTGCTGCCTTCCATCCACGGCATCGCCATCAGTGCGGTCTGGTCGTAGGCCTTGTTGAACAGGTCCAGGCGCTGCGCGAACCAGGCTTCGCTCTGCGGGCGCAGCACCGGCTCCGCGTACAGGTTGCGCACCGTGGCCAGCTTCGGCCGCCAGCGCTGCGCGCTGTTGCGCAGCGCCAGGGTGAAGTCGATCAACGCCTGCGTGCGTGCGCTGCCCCCATCGCCGGCCGCCAGCGTGGGCAGCTCGGTATCGCGCAGGTACCCATCGTCATGGAACAGCAGGCCCTCGAAGTAGGAGTTGACCGCCAGATCCTCGTAGAGGTCGAGCATGACCTGGCGCGCCTGGGGATTAGTGAAGTCCAGCCGGTACATGCCATCGGCATCGCCGTTGCGGATCGCCAGCGCCTTGCGCTGCACCGGGTCGGGCAGCTCGAAGCCGAGTACCGGCAGCCATGCGTAGACCTTCACCCCCGCACGCGATTTCAGCTGCCAGGCGACGCGACTGAACAGGTCCGCGCGCATCGGCATGTGGCGGTTGGGGAAGTACAGTGCATCGGCGGTGTTGTTGCCGTCCGGATCGGCGAACGCCTGCAGGTAGACGTGCGTCGGTGCGATGCGCTTGACCCGCTCGATCAGTGCATCCAGATTGCGCGCCTGCTGTGCGGGCTCCGGATCGTAGACATCATCCAGGTCGATCTGCAGGGCACGGATGCCATCGAGCGCGACGTCGCGGCGCAGCTCGTAGGCCAGCCCCTCCACGGTCGGGTTGTCGCTGACCAGGAAGCGCGCCAGGCCATGCAGGTCGCTGGCCACCGGCGTGCTGCGGCCCTCCAGATCGAAGGACACCGGCATGCCCAGCTGCTCGGCGATGTCGTTGCTCAACTGGTTGTAGGCCGCGTATGGCCAGACGATGGCGCGCGGGCGCACGCCCAGGTGCTGCTCGATGCGCTGCACGCTGCGCGAGAGATCGGCGCGCAGGCGTTGCGCGTACTGCGCCTCGCTCTCATAGCTGCGCGTGGCGGGGTTGTAAACGCGGGTCACGACAGCCGGGGTGGAGTTCCCCTGTGGGTTGGCGAGCACCCCGTGGTGCAGGTCGTCGGTATGGCTGGCCACTTCGATCAGGCCGCTGTCGTGCATCTGCTTCAGCTGTGCCCAGGTGATGAAGTCGTCGCGGCCGAACGGCCGGTAGCCATAGTCGATGGTGCGGCCAGGTGCCATGTCCACGTAGTCGGTGATCACCGCCACCAGCGCCGGATAGCGGTAAGCCTGCAGCAACGGGAAGGCCTTGTCGTAGACGCTGCGCAGGCCGTCATCGAAGGTCAGCAGTACCGGTTTCGGTGGCAGCGTGGCGCGTCCCCGGGAGGCGTCGATCACCTGCGACAGCGACACCGGGTGGTAACCGTGTGCCCCCAGCCAGTCCAGATGGGCGGCGAAGTTCTGCGTGCTCACCGCATAGGTATCGGCATCCCCCTTGGCTGCGACCTGGTCGCGGATGTCGTGGTAGCTGAGGATCAGCAGGCCGTTGTCGATCGCATCGAGATGCAGGGCCTGCTGCGCGAAGGCCGGCGGCGCAGCCGACAGCAGCAGGAGCACGATCAGGCGCAGGATGCGGGTCATGTCAGTCTCCCCAGCGCAGTGCGGCTTCGAAGCCGATATGGCGTTCGCGATGGCCGTCGTAGACCGGCCGCGACCAGCGCACGCCATACTCGAACACGCGGCCCTGGCCCAGCTGCCACTCGTGCATGTATGACACCGACGGCACCAGTGCACTGCCGAAGCCGTCCTGCCAGTAATCGCCCAGCGAGACGGTCAGCCGGTGGCGGAAGTGGCGTTCGTAGTGGCGCCACAGCTGCTGGTCGACGCGCAGGCCGATCTCGACCATGCGATCACGCTTCGGGTTGAAGTAGGGAGCATCATCGCGGCTGCCGCGACTGGTGTAGGCACTGCCCAGGCCATCGATCAGCCACCGTGGGCGTGTCAGCAGCCGCTGCTCGACGCGGGTGCTGAACAGTTCGCGATGGTTGCCATCGTCGTAGCGGAAGCGGCTGGCGCCGAACATCCAGTGCGTGCGTTCGCTGCGCCGGTAGTCGACCTGCGCGCTGACGCTGTCGGCAGTGATGCCGGCCACGCGCGCCTGCATTGATGCATCCGGATCATTGCGTGCGGCGGTCAGTCCGGCATGCCAGTGGTCGTTGAACTGCCAGCCCGCGCCGACGCGCAGGCCGGTATCACCGATGTGGTCGTTGGCGCGCAGCACTGCAGCTTCCGCATCCAGACGGCCGAATCGGTAGCGTACGCCCGCGCCCAGCCACAGCGGGTCGATGCGCTGGTCCTGGAAATCGACCGAGCGCCGATCGGCGAAGGCGAACAGCCGCCAGCGATCGTCGAGTACGGGTGTCTGGACTTCCATGCCATAGCGGCGGTCGTCGTTGCCCAGTGGCGAGGTGCCACCACCGCCGGAACTGCGTCCGATGTCGGTCCATGCCTTCAGCTGCCAACCGCGGTGCGCGCGCCAGGCCTGGTCCATGCGTTCGACGGCGGGCTGGGTGGGGTAACGCGCGACCAGATCGTCGTGCAGCGGTCGCGCCAGGTCATCGCGTTGCAGGGCGACGTAGGCTTCCTGCATGCCCAGCCGTGGCTCGATGTCGCGCGGGTCCAGCGCATGCGCCATCTGTTGCCGTTGCAGCGCCCTGCGTGGCCAGCCGCGCATCATGTACACGCTGCCCAGCGCGCTCTGCAGGCCGCCGTTGCCCGGTGCGATGTCGACCATCGATTCCAGATCGCGCTGCGCGGTGGGCAGGTCACCGCTGTAGGCGCGCACCATCGCCAGGTTGAGGTCGGCTTCGTAGCGCGACCAGTTTGGATACGGCGACTTGCCGTTGCTCCAGCGCCAGGCAGGTTCCTTGTCGCGCCACGCCTGCAGCAGGTCGACGGCCTTTTCCTGCTGCTCGTTTTCCAGGTAGGCGTAAGCCAGTTCCGAATGCGAGGCGTCGCGCGTCGGATCGCCTGCGACGGCCGCCTGCAGCACCGGAATGGCTTCTTCCGGATGCAGCGTGCCCATCAGCGAATCGCCGACCGCAGGCAGAACATAGTCGGGCAGGGCATGGCCTTCAGCCTGCAGTGCGCGGGCTTCCTCTCGCACCTGCGCATGGCGGCCCAGCCGGTTGAGCAGGATCAGCCGGTCCATGCGGATGCGCAATGGCGCCTGCACAGGTGGGGTGCCTTCGCTGCCCAGATAGCGCTGCATGCGCGCCAGGGTCGATTCGGCTTCTTCCAGCCGGCTGTCTTCGCTGCTGCTGTAGGCCAGGCTCCAGACCACCAGCCTGGCCAGGTAGTCGCCTTCGATGCGTTGCTTCTGAGCAGCGTCGAACAGTTGCGGGCGCTGCTGGTACAGCTCCCAGGCGCGCCAGGCATTGCCGATGTCGCCCAGGGTCAGGACGCGCAGCTTGAACAGCAGGTCGTCGTTGGGCTGCTGCTGGCTGGCGCGCTCGATCGCGCCGAGCGCATCCAGCCAACGGGCCTGGTCGCGGTAGCGGCCGATCTCGGCCAGGGCCGCCTCGCGGTCAGGCGGGGCAGCGCTGCTGGCCCAGGCCAGGGCGGTACAGGCAAGGCCGACGCAGAGCGCCAGCCGGCGGTGGACAACCATTGGGGACCCCCTTGGCTTCCGAACCAGACAACCTGAAAAATGTGACGCACATCACATGCCAGATTTTGGGATGGCCGTGGCCTGCGTCACTCCCCTCGCGAACTCCCATCCAGCAGGGATGGGCGAAACCAGGACAGCGACCTGCAATGTCTTGTCTGAAACGAGAGTCCCCCGCACACCGAGTGGTGGCCTGGGCGGCGCTGCCGCCCCCATGCCCGATGCCGGCACGCGGCAAGGATGGGCATTCGTGGGCACTATCCGCCCGGAATTGTCAGCCCGGCGTCAAAATGCGCAGACGGGCTGACGAGCGGTAGGTGGGGCCGGTTGCGAGGCCCCACGTGGCTTACCAGAGGTCTTCCAGCTTGCGCGGCCTGCAGGCCACCCAGGAGGCGCACAGCATCAGGGTGGCGCAGCCGAACAGGAAGCTGAATGGGACCGTCCAGCCGTCGCTGACGGTGTGCAGCCAGCCGACCAGGAACGGCCCCAGGCAGCTGAAGCTGTAGCCCACGCCCTGCATGAACCCGGACAGCGCGGCCGAGCCGGTGGGGGTGCGGGTGCGCAGGTTGATCAGGGTCAGCGCCAGCGGGAAGGTGGACGGACCGACGCCGAGCAGGCAGGCCCACAGCAGCGGCGCCTTCATCGGGGCCACAAGCAGGCCGGTGAAGGCGATCACGAACGAGAAGAAACCGATCAGCACCAGCGGGAACGGGTTCTGCAGGCGCACCGCCATCGACGGAATGACCAGCGACGGCAGCAGGCCCAGTGCCGAGAACACGGCGACCATCACGCCGCCGAACGCGGGCGTGCCACCGGCCTCGACCACGATGCGCGGCAGCCAGGTGAACATCGAATAGGTCATCAGCGAGGTCATGCCGAACATGAGCGTCATGCTCCAGCCCAGCGACGTGCGCCAGACCTTGCCGTGCGGCTGTGCGGTGGGATCGGTGGCGTCGGCCTGCGGCTTCGGTGCGCGCCTGGCCAGCAGCAGCCACGGCAGGGCGGCGGCCAGCGCCAGCAGCGCCCACATGCCCAGCGATACGCGCCAGCCCGCAGCATTCGCCACCGGCACTGCCAGCAGCGCCGGCAGCATCGTGCCCAGCTGCAGCACGCTGATGTACAGCGTGCTCATGGTACCAACCTTGTTGGCGAAATAGCGCTTCACCAGCGGCGGCACCACCACGTTGCCGATGCCCATGCCGGCCAGTGCAACCACCGAACCGAGCAGCAGCGTGCCGACGTTGCCGGCGCTGGAACGCAGCAGCAGGCCGGCCATCGCCATCACCATCGCCAGCAGCGTGGTGCGTTCCAGGCCCAGGCGCCGCGCCAATGCCGGCGTGGCCACGCCGAACAGCGCGAACGAGGCGGTCGGCAGCATGCCCAGCACGCCGGTCATGGTGGTGCCGAAGCCGAACTGCTGGCCGAGCACGTCCAGCAGCGGGGTGATCGAGGTGACCGCAGTGCGCAGGTTGACCGCTGCCAGCAGGATCGCGGCAAACGCGAGGACACGGCCGTGCAGCAGCGACGGCGAATCGGAAGGGGAGGAACTCATCGGTGGTCCTTGCAGGTGTCGCACGCCGCAGCAACGGCATGCAGCGCCGGCATCGGTCTACGCCGAAGCGGCAGGTGGGGGTGGGGGCTGCAGGAGGGCCGGCAGCGCGGCCATTGTACGTGCGCTGCGCGGCAAGGTCCCGTCACGCGGGCGGCCTGGCGCTTGATACAAAAAAACCCGGAGGACAGTGATGTCTTCCAGGCTTCTTGGTGACCACCGAAGTGGTCGGGGAGACAGGATTCGAACCTGCGACCTCTACGTCCCGAACGTAGCGCTCTACCAGACTGAGCTACACCCCGAAGGGAGCCGCCTATTCTAGCGATTCACCCCGATGGCGGCAAGGGGTGAATGCTGTTTTCTTCACACTGCGGAAGCAGTGCCACTTCAGGGAACAAAGAAGCCTGGACGACTTCACCAGGCTTCAATGCGACCACGTGAGTGGTCGGGGAGACAGGATTCGAACCTGCGACCTCTACGTCCCGAACGTAGCGCTCTACCAGACTGAGCTACACCCCGAAGGAGCCGCCTAAGATACCGTGTGAAGGCCGGGGCGGCAAGGTTTTTTTACAGCTCAGCGACGATTTTCTTTCTCGATACGGTTCTGCTCGCGGGCTTCGAACCACATGCCGTTGAGGATAGCCACCGTCGAGGCGAGGCCGGCACCGAGAATCCAGGCGAAATACCACATGATCAGTCTCCTTCATTCCGGGTAGGTGCCGACCGTTGGTCGGCACACGTGCAAGCAATCAATACGCGTTCGGGTTGTTGCCCATCTCTTCGGTGGTGGTCTTGCCCTTCAGCACGCGGTACACCCAGGTGGTGTAGGCGAGGATGATCGGCAGGAACACCGCCGTGGCCAGCAGCATGATCCACAGGGTCAGGTGGCTGGACGAGGCGTCCCACACGGTCAGGCTGGAGGTGGGCTGGCTCGAGGACGGCAGCAGGAACGGGAAGATCGCAAAGCCGACGGTCAGGATGATGCCGGCGATGGCCGCACCGGAGGCGATGAAGGCCAGGCCGCCGCGACGGGCACGCAGCAGCACCGCACTGGCCAGCAGGCCGGCCAGGCCGAGCAGCGGGGCCAGGATCGTGGCCGGCATCGTGCTGTAGTTGCGCATCCAGCCACCGGCGGCGCCGAGTTCGGCGGTCTTCAGCAGCGGATTGGTGGCGCCATCGGTGACCACCTGCGAGGTGATCTGGTAACCCGGCAGGCCGAAGGCCACCCAGGCGCCACCGACGGCGAACAGCACGAAGGCGATGATCGCGGCGATGCTGCCGAAGCGGGCCGAACGCTCGGCCACCGGGCCATCGGTCTTCAGCACCAGCATGGCGGCACCGTGGGCGACCAGCATCGACACGCTGAGCAGGCCGGCCAGCAGTGCGAAGGGCATCAGCAGGCCGAAGAACGAGCCGGTGTAGAAGATGCGCATGCTGTCATCGAAGTGGAACGGCACGCCCAACACCACGTTGCCCACTGCCACGCCCATGATCAGCGCCGGGATGAAGCCGCCGATGAACAGCGCCCAGTCCCAGGTGTTGCGCCAGCGCTCGCTGGGCATCTTGCTGCGGAACTTGAAGCCGACCGGACGCAGGATCAGGGCGAACAGGATCACGAACATCGCCAGGTAGAACCCGGAGAAGCTGACCGCATACAGCGGCGGCCAGGCGGCGAAGATCGCACCGCCACCGAGCACCAGCCATACCTGGTTGCCTTCCCAGACCGGGCCGATGGTGTTGATCACCAGCCGGCGCTCGGCATCGTTGCGGGCGACGAAGGGCAGCAGGGTGCCCACGCCCAGGTCGAAACCATCCATCACGGCGAAACCGATCAGCAGGATGCCGAGCAGCAACCACCAGATCACGCGCAGCGTGGTGTAGTCCAGAAGAATGAAATCCATCTTGGTTCTCCTGCCTCAGGCCTGGCCGGCGGCCGGCGCCGAGGCATTGTGGGAAGCATGCGGCTGGGGCGACTGCAGCGACGGCAGCACCTCGTCCGGACCCTTGCGGATCGCCTTGAGCATCAGCTTGATCTCGACCACGATCAGCGCGGTGTAGATCGCGGTGAAGCCGGCCAGGGTCAGCACGATTTCATGCAGGGCCAGGCCCGATGCTGCATAGAAGGTCGGCAGCACGCCGTCGACCGCCCACGGCTGGCGACCGTATTCGGCGACGAACCAGCCACATTCGATCGCGATCCACGGTGCCGGCAGCGTCCACAGGGCCAGGCGCAGGAACCAGCGCTTGTCCTGGAAGTTGTTGCGGCAGGAGTAGTAGAAGGCCAGCGCGAAGAAGGCGATCAGGTAGAAGCCCAGTCCGGCCATCACGCGGAAGGTCCAGAACAGCGGCATCACGCGCGGCACGGTGTCCATCGCCGCCTGCGAGATTTCCTGCGGGGTGGCGTTGAGGATGTCATCGCGGTAGCGCTTGAGCAGCAGGCCATGGCCCAGGTCCTGCCAATGGCGGTCGAACATCTCGCGCGCTTCAACGTCGTTCTTGTTCGCGCGCAGGCGTTCCAGCGCACCGTAGGCCAGCTGGCCGCCGCGCACGCGGTGTTCGGCGCGCTCGACCAGTTCCAGGATGCCCGGGATCGGCTGGTTCAACGAACGGGTGGCGATCAGGCCCATCAGGTACGGGATCTTCACCGCGTAGTCGTTCTGGTGGGTTTCCTGGTTCGGGATGCCGAAGGCGGTGAAGTCGGCCGGTGCACGCTCGGTCTCCCACATCGCTTCGATCGCGGCCAGCTTCATCTTCTGGTGTTCGCTGGCGGCGTAACCGCTCTCGTCACCCAGCACCACCACCGACAGCGACGACAGCAGGCCGAAGGCTGCGGCCACGGCGAACGAACGACGGGCCAGGTCCTTGTGCTTGTTGCGCAGCAGGAACAGGGCGCTGATCGCCATCACGAACACTGCACCAGTCACGTAACCGGCGCTGACGGTGTGCACGAACTTGGCCTGCGCCACCGGGTTGAACACCACGGCCATGAAGTCGACGACTTCCATGCGCATGGTTTCCGGGTTGAACACCGCGCCGGTCGGGTTCTGCATCCAGCCGTTGGCGATCAGGATCCAGATGGCCGACAGGTTGGTGCCCAGCGCCATCAGCCAGGTCACCATCAGGTGCTTGACCTTGGTCAGGCGGTTCCAGCCGAAGAAGAACAGGCCGACGAAGGTGGCTTCCAGGAAGAACGCCATCAGGCCTTCGATGGCCAGCGGTGCACCGAAGATGTCACCCACGTAATGGCTGTAGTAGGACCAGTTCATGCCGAACTGGAATTCCATGACGATGCCGGTGGCGACGCCCATGGCGAAGTTGATGCCGAACAGGACGCCCCAGAACAGGGTCATCCTGCGCCAGATCTCCTTGCCGGTCATCACGTACACGCTCTCCATGATGGCTACCATGAAGGACAGGCCGAGGGTGAGCGGTACGAATAGGAAGTGGTACATCGCGGTCAGCGCGAATTGCAGCCGCGACAGTTCTACGACTGTCTGATCAATCATGGCCTGGCTACCTCGTTGGATAGTGCCGTTGCAGGTGGCGGGAAGGGTGGTCTACGACGTGAATGATGTGACCGACTACTTCAAACAGCCTTGATCCAGATCAATGTATGAACAGGTGCCCCGGTTGATCGTATGCCAACCTGATGAAGAGTGCGACCGCTGGCCGCAGAGGCCGGCTATTGCCTGCGCCTACAATGCCGTGTCTCCCCTGTTACCCGTGAAGACCCCTTGAGCGCTGCCGAAACGACCCCTGACGGCCTTTCCCCGGAAGCCGAAACGACCCGCCAGCGGCGTGCCCGCACCGCCTGGCTGGCCGATCTTGCGCGCTCCGCTCGAGGTCGCCAGCGGCTGGCGGCGCTGTGCATCAGCCTGTCCGGCGCGCTGCTGATCGGCCAGGCCGCTGCCATCGCCTGGCTGGTGCAGCAGGTGCTGGTGGAACGCGCACCGCTGGCGTCGGGCCTGCTGGTGCTCGCTGGGCTGGCGGTGATCCTGGTGCTGCGCACGCTGCTGGGCAGCGCCACCCAGGCGGCTGCCGGTGATGTGGCCGATGCCGCGCGGTTGGCGCTGCGCGAGCGTGTGTTCGCGCGCCTGCTTGGGCATGGGCCGCTGTGGCTGCGCCAGCGCCGCACCGGCGAGCTGGGCGAACTGATGCTTCATCACGGTGATGCGATCGAGAGCTATTACAGCGGCTTCCTGCCGGTGCGCACCGAAGTGGTGGTGGTGCCGCTGCTGATCCTGGCCGCAGTGGCCTGGGTGGATTGGGTGGTGGCGCTGATCCTGCTGTTCACCGCACCGCTGGTGCCGTTCTTCATGATGCTGGTGGGCTGGGGCGCTGAAGCCGCCGGCCGTGCGCAGCTGGGCGAGCTGGCGCGGATGAGCGGCCACTTCGCCGACCGCATCAAGGGTCTGGGCCTGCTGCGCCTGTATGGCCGCGGCGAGGCCGAACTGGACGGCATCGCGGCCGCCGCCGAAGGCGTGCGCGTGCGTACGATGAAGGTGCTGCGCATCGCCTTCCTGTCGTCCACGGTGCTGGAATTCTTCGCCTCGGTGAGCGTGGCGATGGTTGCGCTGTACCTGGGCCTGAGTTATCTGGGCCTGATGACGCTGCATGCAGCAGTGCCGACGCTGGGCGCCGGGCTGTTCTGCCTGCTCCTGGCGCCGGAGTTCTACGCGCCGCTGCGGCGTCTGGCCGCGCACTACCACGATCGTGCCAACGCACTGGCTGCCGCCGCCGAGGTGGAGCGCCTGCTGCAGTCGCTGCCCGATGAGCAGGGCCTGATCGAGAACGAGATCGCGCCGCTGGCGGCGGAGCCGGCCGAGGCCGCATTGCCGCCGCTGCAGGCGCAGGGGCTGGTGCTGCGCCCGTTGGGCGCGCCGCACGACGTGCTGCAGGATCTGGACCTGCTGCTGGAGCCGGGCCAGCGCCTGGCCCTGGTCGGTCCCAGCGGGTCCGGCAAAAGCACGTTGCTGGAGGCGCTGGCCGGCTGGTTGCCGCCGCGTGCCGGCAAGCTGCAGCTGCGGCCCGGCGTGCAGGTGGCCTATGCCAGCCAGCGACCGTACCTGTTCCACGGCAGCATCGCCGACAACCTGCGCCTGGCAGATCCCGGTGCCAGCGATGCGCGGTTGCGCGCAGTGGCCGAGGCCTCGCAGGTGCTGCAGTTCGCACAGCGCCTGCCGCAGGGGCTGGATACCGTGATCGGCGAGCGCGGCTTCGGCCTGTCCGGTGGTGAAGCACGCCGCATCGGCCTGGCCCGCCTGCTGCTGCGCGACCCGCAGGTGCTGCTGCTGGACGAACCCACTGCGTTCCTCGATGCCGATACCGAAGCCGCGCTGCTGCGCAGCCTGGCCGCCTATGCACGTGGACGCAGCGTGGTGGTCGCCACCCACAGCCCTGCGGTGATCGCGTGGGCTGACCGTTGCCTGCTGTTGCCGGAAGGCCGCCTGGTCGAGCCGGCACAGGCGGTGCGCGCATGAGCCGTTCGCCTGATTCGCTGCGCGCGGTGTTCCTGCGCCATCGCCCGCGCCTGCTGCTGACCGTGCTGCTGCTGTGGATCACGATGCTGGCCGGCACCGCCCTGCTGGGCCTGTCCGGTGGCTTCCTGACCGCCGCTGCGCTGGCCGGTGCGGCCGGGCTGGCGCAGGGCTTCAACTTCTTTTCGCCGTCGGCCGGCATCCGCGGCCTGACCATGGCGCGCATCGTGTCGCGCTACTTCGAGAAGCTGGTCGGCCACGATGCCACGCTGCGCATCGCCCGCGACCTGCGCGTGTGGTTCTTCCGCCGCGCGCTGCCACTGGCACCGGCGCGGCTGGGGGCCACGCGTACCGGCGAACTGCTGGCACGCCTGCTGGGTGACATCAATGAGGTGGATGGCCTGCTGGTGCGTGCGATCGGGCCGCTGGTGGCGCTGGGTGCGCTGTCACTGGTGGCGATCGCCTCGGCCGCTGTGATCCTGCCGTCTGCGGCGGTACTGCTGGCGGTGCTGGCGTTGCTGATCGCCTTCGGTGTGCCGTGGCTGGGCGTGCGTGGTCGCGACGATGAGGAGGCCGACCGTGCCGCGCATCGTGCTGCCCTGCGTACCGCAGCCTTCGAAGGACTGGAGGGCGCGGGTGATCTGGCCGCGTTGCATGCCGGTGCAGCGTGGCAGTTGAAGGTGCGCGTGGCCGCCAAGCAGCTGGCTTCGCGGGATCGTCGTCGGCGCTGGCGCCTGATCGCGGCCTCGACCCTGCATGGCCTGGTCGCCGGGCTGGGCCTGGTGGCGATGCTGGCGTTGGCCCTGCATGCGGCCGAACAGCAGCGCATCGCGCCGGAAATGGCAGCGGGTCTGGTGTTCCTCACCGTGGCACTGATCGAACTGTGGGCCGGCATGGGCCTGGCCTGGCAGTCGCTGCAGTCCGGGCGCATCGCCGCCGATCGCCTGCAGGCCATCGTCGAGCAACCGCCGACGGTGGAGGACCCGCAGGCGCCGCAGGCGGTGCCGCAGGCCGCGCGCGTGCATTGGGATGACGTGCACTTCCAGTGGCCCGGTGCGGCGCGGCCGGTGTTGTCCGGCCTGCAGCTGACCCTGGTACCGGGCGAGCGGATCGCGATTCGCGGCGACAGCGGCAGTGGCAAGACCACCCTGTCGAGCCTGCTGCTGCGGTTATGGGATCCGCAACAGGGACGGTTGACCTACGGGGGCCGCGACCTGCGTGATTTCGCCCAGGGCGACTGGCACCGGCAACTGGCGTGGCTGCCGCAGAACGCGCCGGTGTTTGCCGGCAGCGTGGCCGAGAACCTGCGATTGGGTGATCCCGATGCCAGTGACGCAGCGTTGTGGGCGGTACTGCGTCGCGTGCGCCTGGGCGAGTGGGCCGAGCGCAACGGTGGCCTGCAGACCTGGGTGGGCGAGAACGGCGCGACGATGTCGGCCGGCCAGGCACGACGCCTGGCGCTGGCGCGCGCGCTGCTGCGCAATGCGCCGATCCTGCTGCTGGACGAACCGACCGAAGGCCTGGATGTGGATACCGCACGTGCGTTGCTGCAGGACCTCTCCGGGTTGCTGGACGGGCGCAGCCTGCTGATGATCACCCACGACGACCTGCCCGACGGCGTGGTGGATGCGCAGTACCGGTTGCGTGATGGGGGAGTGGTGCGCGAAGCGTGAATGGTAGTGCCGGCCGCTGGCCGGCAACCTCATGGCGCTTGATATGGATACGCAATTGCCGGCCAGCGGCCGGCACTACCCATTCGAACGGTTACCGCGAGAACTCGCGCAGCATCACCGCGATCGAGGCCACGTTGGCCAGCACGCACAGCCAGAACACCCACTGGAATTCGGCTTTGCGATGCTTGTGGCGGAACAGCGCCTGGCCCAGCAGCGCGCCCGGCCAACCGCCGGCAAAGGCCAGCAACTGCAGTGTGCGCTCGGGAACACGCCACTGCTTTCGCTGCGCCGCGCGCTTGTCGTGGCCGTACAGGCCGAACGACACCGCGCTGGCGAGCAGGCACCAACCGCCCAGCCACAGCGGCAGCACGCCGCTGACCGTCAGTGCGATCAACGCACCGAATGCGGCCAGCGCGAGGTTACGCCGCCATGCCACTTACAGCGCGTCGAGGAAGCCGCGCACGGCCGGGCCGAAACGCTCGAAATCGACGAGGAAGGCGTCATGGCCCTGCGGCGACTCCAGGCCGATGAAGCGCGCATCGGCACCGCCTGCGCGCAGGCCGTCGGCGACCTGTTGCTGCTGCTGCACCGGGAACAGGATGTCGGTGTTGGCGCCGATCGCCAGCGCCTTCTCCACCCGGATCTTCGCCAGCCCGGCCAGCACATCACCGTCGGCGTATTCGGCCAGGTCGAACCAGTCCATCGAACGGCTCAGGTAGAGGTAGCAGTTCGGATCGAAGAAGCGCACGAAGCGCCGGGCATGGCCTTCCAGGTAGCTTTCCACCTGGAATTCCAGGCCGAACGGATCGTCGTCGGCCTGGTCCGAATCCAGCCGCACGCGGCCGAAGCGGCCATCCCATTCCAGTGCCGAACGGTAGGTGATCACGCCCAGCTTGCGCGCCATGCGCATGCCGGACTCGGGATACTCGGCATCGTCGTAGTGACCGCCATTCCAGCGCGGATCAAGGCGGATCGCCTCGCGCTGCAGCGAACGGATCGCGATCGAGAACGGCAGTGCCTGCGCACTGCCGGAAATGTTGACGTGGCTGCCCGCAATGCCCGGGTGCAGCATCAGTAACGCGAGTGCGGTCATGCCGCCCATTGAATTGCCGACCACGCAGGCCAGCTGTTCGATGCCCAGTGCACGCACGACTTCGATGGCGGCGCGTGCGCCGTCTTCTATCGACAGCTCGGGGAAGTCGAGGCGATACGGTTGGCCCGTGGCCGGGTTGAGCGATGCCGGGCCGGTCGAACCCTTGCAGCTGCCCAGCGAGTTCACGCACACCACGTACCAGCGGTCGGTATCGATCGGCTTGCCGGGGCCGACCATGCCTTCCCACCAGCCCGGTGCCGGGTTGGCCTCGTTGGCCGCTGCATGCGCGTCCGGCGACAGGCCGGTCACGATCAGGATCGCATTGCTGGCGTCCGCCGCCAGCGTTCCCCAGGTTTCATAGGCCACGCGTGCGCCATGCAGGGCGCCACCGCGCTTGAACGGGAACGGCGAGGGCAGGGCGTGGAAGCGGGTGCCGGGCGGGATGAATTCGGTCATGCAGTCATTCTAGCGGGGCCGCATGTGGAGCTGGCGACACGCTGGTTTTCATCGGCGATGCACCCGGTAGTGCCGGCCGCTGGCCGGCAACCTCATGAATCTGGATGCGCCCGCGTGGTTGCCGGCCAGCGGCCGGCACTACGGGAACCGCAGCTCCACCACGCCTTCATGCGGCAGGCTCACCTTCACCGGCACGCTCTGCAGATCGTCCTCGCTGCGGTTGGCACTGCCGCTGCGCGAGATGCGTGCCAGCACTTCTACTTCGCGATGCGCGGACAACGGTGCGGTCGGCATCGGGCTGTCTGCGTCGCCCAGCCCGACCGTGGCAGGGAAATCGGCCAGAGGCAGCTTGCGTGCGGCCACCGGCATCGGCGGTCCACCCACGGCGCGGGCCAGCACGAATACCTGGGTGCTGGTGGGCCACTCAGCGTTGTTCAGCGCAGGCAGTTGCACGCGCACCTGCAGCAGCGCCGGTGGCGCCGCAGCGGCAGCATCGGGCGCCTGGCCGGCGGCCTCACGGGCGATGGCGATCTGCGCCTGCAGCGCCTGCGCGGCGCCGGGCTCAAGCCGTGGCAGCAGGCCGCTCCAGATGTCGGCAGCCTCGGCATTCTTTCCGCGCTGGCGCAGGGCGATGCCCAGCAGCCAGCTGGCGCGCTCTGCATCGGGCGCCAGTGCACGGGCCTGCTGCAACCAGGCCATCGCGGTGTCATCGAACTGCTTGCCGGCATCGGCCTGCGCACGTGCCTGCGCCGCTTCCACCAGCACGCCGGGGTCTTCCGGGGCGAGAGCGGCAGCACGTGCGAAGGCATCCGCTGCGGCGGCGGCGTTGCCCAGTTCGGCCTGCGACCGGCCCAGCAACGCCCAGCCATCGGCTCGCTGCGGGTCTCGCTGCAGTGCATCCTGCAGGGCCTGCACACCATCGCGCAGGGTGGCTACCGACGGGGTCGGTTGTACCTGTGCTGCACGCGGATCACCAACCAGCAGATACAGGCAGGCACCGGCCACGCCCAGCGCGAGCACGCCCACCACGAAACCGCGGCGACCGTGCTGGCGCAGCGGCCACAGCACCAGCGCCGCCATCAGTGCGGCCACCAGTCCAGCCAGCATCGGCAGCCAATGGCTCACCATCCGTCTCCTTCATCGGTCTTGCTGGCGGGGGCGGCAGCAACCGTGCGGCCACGGCGGCGGACGATGCCCAGTACCACCAGCGCGCCGGCGCCCAGCACCAGCAGCGGACCGCCCCACAGCAGCCAGGTGCCCGGCTGCAGAGGCGGTTGATAGAGCACGAACTCACCGTAGCGCGCGACCAGGAACTGCTTGATCTGCGCGTCGTCGTGGCCCTGCTGCATCAGCTGCAGCACCTCGCGGCGCAGGTCCTGCGCGATCTGCGCGTTCGAATCGGCCAGCGACTGGTTCTGGCACTGCACGCAGCGCAGTTGTGCGGCCAGGTCATGGAAGCGGCGTTCTTCGGCGCCATCGCGGAACTGCAGTGGCTGCGGATCATGCAACGGCTGCTGTGCCAGCACGGCCAGGGGCAGCATCAGAAGCAGCAATGCCAGCAGCCAGCGCATGGGCTCAGGGCGCCGTGTGCAGCGTGCTGCCGGCATTGCCCTGGGCCTTTTCGATCTTCTCCAGTGCCGGGATCAGCTTCTCGTCGACCACGCGCTGGGTCATCGCACCGCTGTACTTCCAGCGCACGACGCCGCTGCCATCGACCAGGAAGGTCTCCGGTGCGGCGGTCACGCCCCAGTCGATCGCGGTGCGGCCTTCCACGTCGCTGAGCACGACCATGAACGGGTTGCCCAGCTGTTCCAGCCAATGCAGGGCATCGGTCGGTTCATCCTTCCAGTTGTAGCCGATCACGCGCACGCGCTTGCTCTCGGCGAAACGGGTCAGCACCGGGTGTTCCTCGCGGCAGGCCGCGCACCAGCTGCCCCACACGTTCAACAGGTAAGGCGCGCCGCGCAGTTCGTCGCTGTGCACGATCATTTCCGGGTCGTGCAGCACCGGCAGCGCGAACGCCGGCGCCGGCTTGTCGATCAGCGCCGATGGCAGCACGTCGCGCTGCGGATCGCCCGATTTCATCACCCCGTAGATCATCAGCCCGAGCAGGCCGAAGAAGAACAGCACGCCGATCACGATGGCTACCGGCGGCAGCGGGCGGGAGGGGCGCGGGGTGGGGGACTCGGACATGGAAACTCCTACGGACGACGGAAGCGGCGGTCGGCGGCGGTGATGAATCCGCCCAGGGCCATCAACAGCGCGCCCAGCCAGATCCAGCGCACGAACGGCTTGATGTGCACCCGGACCGCCCATGCATTGTTGCCCAGCGGCTCGCCCAATGCCACGTAGACATCACCATCGAGGCGTGCATCGATGCCGGCCTCGGTCATCACCTGGCCGCCGCTGGCGTACTGGCGCTTTTCCGGATGCAGCAGGGCCAGCTCGCGGCCGTTGCGGAACACGCGCAGGTGGCCGCGGTCGGCGATGAAGTTCGGTCCTTCGCGATGGTCCACGCCCTCGAAGCGTACTTCGTGGCGGCCGACCACCACCTGCTGGCCCGGTGCCAGCGCCACTTCACGCTGTACGTTCAGGGCTTCCACCAGCAGCGCACCGGCCAGGAACACGGCGATGCCGGCATGGGCGACGATCATGCCGAGCATTTCGGCGGTGAAGCGGCCATTGCCGCGCAGTCGCTGCCAGACGAAACGTGCGGTACCGAAGCCGACCCAGACCGCGGCAGCGACACCGAGACCGGCCTTCCAGCCGTTCTGCGGCGCCTGCCACCAGGCCAGCGCACCCAGCAGCACCGCCAGCCCCAGCCAGGGTGCCAGCAGCGCGAACGCGCGCGAGGGCTGGTCGCGTTGCCACTTCACCAGCGGGCCGAACGGCAGCAGCAGGATCATCGGTGCCATCAGCAGCAGGAACAGGCTGCCGAAGTAGGGTGGGCCGACCGAGATCTTGCCCAGCGACAGTGCATCGGCCAGCAACGGATACAGTGTGCCGAGCAGCACCATCGCGCAGGCGGTGGCCAGCAGCAGGTTGTTGGCCAGCAGCAGGGTCTCGCGCGAGGTGGCGGTGAAGCCACGGCGCGGATCGTCGGCGTCCACGCTGAGCTGGCTGGCACGCAGCGCGTACAACAGCAGGCTGCCGCCGACCAGCACCGACAGGAACACCAGGATGAACAGGCCGCGCGACGGATCTGCAGCGAACGAATGCACGCTGGTCAGCACACCGGAGCGCACCAGGAAGGTACCGAGCAGCGACAGCGCGAAGGCCGCGATCGCCAGCAGCAGGGTCCAGCTGCCGAAAGTGCCGCGCTTCTCAGTGACCGCCTGCGAATGGATCAGTGCCGCACCGACCAGCCACGGCATGAAGCTGGCATTTTCCACCGGGTCCCAGAACCACCAGCCGCCCCAGCCCAGCTCGTAATAGGCCCACCAGCTGCCCAGCGCGATGCCCAGGGTCAGGAAGCCCCAGGCGACGTTGGTCCACGGCCGCGTCCAGCGCAGCCAGCGTGCGTCGACGCGGCCTTCCAGCAGTGCGGCCACCGCGAATGCGAACGGCACCGCGAAGCCGACATAGCCCAGGTACAGCATCGGCGGATGGATGATCAGCCCCGGGTCCTGCAGCAGCGGATTGAGGTCGCGGCCTTCCAGCGGTGCCGGGTTCAGGCGCAGGAACGGGTTGGAGGTGAAGATCAGGAAGGCGAGGAAGCCGACGCTGACCACGCCCATCACCGCCAGTACACGCGCCTGCACCGGTGCCGGCAGGTGCCGCGAGAACAGCGCCACTGCGCCGGTCCACAGCGCTAGCACCAGCGCCCACATCAGCAGTGAGCCCTCGTGCGCACCCCACACCGCCGAGTAGCGGTAGATCATCGGCAGCAGCGAATTGGAGTTCTCGGCCACGTAGCGCACCGAGAAGTCCTGCTGCACGAACGCAGCGGTGAGCACCGCGAAGGCGCCGGCGAGCAGCAGCAGTTGTGCGAAGGCGGCTGGCCGTGCCACCGCCATCCATGCCGTGTTGCCGCGATGCGCGCCGACCAGCGGCAGCCCGGCCTGCAGCAGCGAGGCCAGCAGCGCGCACAACAGCAGGATCTGACCCAGTTCGGGCAGCACTCAGCGCACCTCGGGTGCCGTCACCGGCACGTCATGCTTGCGATGGGCGTCGCCCATCTTGTCGGCCACTTCCTTGGGCACGTACTTCTCATCGTGCTTGGCCAGCACCTCGTCGGCGACGAACACATCGTCCTGCAGGCGGCCACTGGCGACCACCGCGGTGCCTTCGGCGAACATGTCCGGCAGGATCCGCGACGTGGTCACCGCCAGCTGGGCATCGCCGTCGGTCACTTCAAAACGTGCTTCCAGCGAACCGACCGGGCGGTTGAAGGAGCCCTTCACCACCATGCCGCCCAGGCGGAACCGCGCCTGCGCATCGACATCGCCGCGCAGCACTTCCGAAGGCGTGTACAGGTAGGCGATGTTGCGTTCCAGCGCCATCGCCACCAGCGCGGTGGCCAGCCCGGAGGCGAGCAGGGCCAGCAGTACCCAGACCAGGCGGCGACGTTGCACCGGCGTCATCGTTCCAGCTCCGTCGACAGCGGCGCCGCAGCGTCCTGTTTGACGGCGCGGGTCTGCTGCCGCTGCTGGCGTGCCAGCGCCAACCGGCGTGCCACGCGCAGGCGCAGCCACGAACCGATGGCATCGGCGCCGAGTACCAGCACGAACACGGCGTAGGCGCCGATCACATAGGGCAGGTGGGTCATGGCTGGGCCTCCCCGGCCGGACGTGCGGCATCGACGCGGCCGCCGACCCAGGCCTTGCCGGCCTCGCGGTCGAGATTGTCGGCACGGGCCTTGGCCAGCACCGAACCGGCGAACCAGAACTTGGTGCCGATCACCATCCACCACAGCGGCGCGATCATCGCGCTGCTGATCGCCGATTCACCGAACACGTTGATCGACTGGCGCTGGTGCAGGCCGCCCCACCAGTCCACCGAATAGCGGATCACCGGCAGCAGGCTGACTCCGACGATGGCCAGCAGGCCGGCTGCGCGTGCGGCGCTGCGGCGGTCTTCGATGGCGTGATACAGGCCGATCACGCCCAGGTACAGGAACAGCAGCACCAGCTCACTGGTCATGCGCGGGTCCCAGTCCCACCAGGTGCCCCAGGTACCCTTGCCCCAGATGCTGCCGGTGAGCAGGGTGATCAGGGTGAAACCGGCACCCATCGGTGCGCAGGCCATGGCCAGGATCTCGCAGACCTTGATCCGCCAGATCAGGGCGATGGCGGCATACAGCGCCATCAGCGCGAACACGAACAGGCTCATCCAGGCGCTGGGCACGTGGATGTAGAGGATGCGGAAGCTGTCCAGCTGCTTGGCTTCCGGCGGCACCACCAGCAGCGCCTGCCACATGCCGACCAGCAGCACCGGCACCGCCGCGAGGTAGAACACCCGCGACCAGCGGGCAGCGAATCGGTCGAACGTGGGGGGCGAACCGAGTTGGTGGAACCAGCGGACAATCGGATTCATGCGTGGCGGCTATCCAGCAGGGGTGGATTGGCTCTCAGCTCGGTCAACTCAGAGAAATACGTATTGCAGCGGCGGTGGCCAACGGCGCCAGCACCAGCGCGACCAGCAGGCCGGCGCCCAGCATCAGCAGCGCACCGACCGGATCCTGTCCGCGTCCCGCCGCTGCCAGGCTGCCTGCACCGAACACCAGCACCGGCACGTACAGCGGCAACGACAGCAACGCCACGAGAATACCAGAGCGCCGGATGCCTACGGTCAGTGCAGCGACCACGCCACCGATCAGGCTCAGCAACGGTGTTCCCAGCAGCAACGATGCCAGCAACATCGGCAGCTGGTCATGCGGCAGATGCAGCATTTCGGCCAGCAACGGGCTGACCACGATCAGCGGCAGCGCAGTGGTGGCCCAGTGCAGCAGCACGCGCACCAGCACCAGCCAGGCCAGCGGCACCGGCGCCAGCAGCCATTGCTCCAGCGAGCCGTCTTCGGCATCGGAGCGGAACAGTGAATCCAGTGACAGCTGGCCGGCCAGCAGCACGGCCAGCCACAGCACCGCGCCGGCGGTGGCGGCCAGTAGTTGCGGTTCGCGGCCCTGGGCGAGCGCGAACAGCACCACCACCAGTACCGCGAACAGCAGCGGCTGCAGCGCATCGCCGCGGCGGCGCCAGAGCAGGCGCAGGTCGCGCTTGAGCAGGGCCGCTGCGGTCTGCCACAGGCCCGGTTCGGTGCCTGGCGCGATCATGCGGTACCGCCGAGGTCGAGCTGGCGGGTACGCACCGGTGGTGCGGCATAGGCGCCGTGGGTGGTGACCAGTGCAGCGCCGCCGGCACGCAGATGCGCGGAAATCATCCGGTTGACCAGGGTGATGCCCTCCAGGTCGAGGTTGGCATAGGGTTCGTCGAGCAGCCACAACGGCGCCGGTGACAGCCAGATGCGTGCCAGTGCCAGCCGCCGCTTCTGTCCGGCGGACAGATGCCGAACGAGAGTGTCCTCATAACCGGCCAGGCCGACGATGGCCAGCGCGTTGCCCGGCATCTGCCGTGCGCGACGGCCGTGCAGGCCGCACAGGAAATGCAGGTTCTCCAGTGTGTCCAGATCGGGCTTCAATGCGGGCAGGTGGCTGAGGTAGGCGACGTAACGCGCGCGCTCGGCATTGCCGGCCGGCCTGCCATCGATCTGCACCTGCCCGGCACCAGGCCGGGCCAGGCCCGCCAGCACGCGCAGCAGGGTGGTCTTGCCGGCGCCATTGCCGCCCTGCACCAGCAGGGCTTCGCCGGCGTCCACATGGAAGTCCAGCGGGCCGAACACCGGCTCGTCATTGCGGGAAAAGCTCAGGCCGCTGGCGGCCAGCAATGCAGGGGTGTTCAAGGGGCAAAGGTCTTCATGCCGGAGTGCGGCGGCAATTGTAGCGGTGAATTCACAGGGTAGTACCGGCCGCTGGCCGGCAGGTGCGACCCAGCGTCGCAGATTGCCTGGGGTTGCCGGCCAGCGGCCGGCACTACCGAAGCAGGGATTGCGTAAACTCAGGGGTCTGTCTCCCCATATCCCCAGGCCGATGCAACCCACCACCAAGCTGCCCAAGGTCGGTACCACGATCTTCACCGTGATGTCCCAGCTCGCCGCCGAACACGGCGCAGTCAACCTCGGTCAGGGGTTCCCGGACTTTTCCGCACCGCAGCGCCTGATCGACGAGACTGCCAAGGCGATGGCCGCCGGGCTGAACCAGTACCCGCCGATGACGGGTGTGGCGCCGCTGCGCCAGGCCATCGCGCAGAAGGCGTTGGACTGCTACGGCGCGCAGGTCGACGCGGACAGCGAAATCACCGTCACCAGCGGCGGCACCGAGGCCATCTTCAACGCTATTCACGCTGTGGTGCGTGCGGGCGAGGAAGTGATCGTGCTCGACCCGGCGTATGACTGCTATGAACCGGCGATCGATCTGGCCGGCGCCAAGGCCGTGCATGTGTCGCTGGATCCGCAGACCTTCGCCGTCGCCTGGGACCGCGTGCGTGCGGCGATCACCCCGCGTACCCGCATGCTGATCGTCAACACCCCGCACAATCCGTCCGGTGCGATGCTGTCGGCGCAGGACATGCAGGCGCTGGCCGAGCTGCTGCGCGGCACGCAGATCTACCTGATCTCCGATGAGGTGTACGAACACATCATCTACGACGGTCGCCGCCACGAGTCGGCGCTGCGCTACCCGGAACTGCGCGAGCGCGCGTTCGTCATCTCCAGTTTCGGCAAGACCTACCACTGCACTGGCTGGAAGATCGGCTATGCGATCGCCCCGCCGGCGCTGACCGCCGAGTTCCGCAAGGTGCACCAGTACAACACCTTCACCAGCTTCGGCCCTGCGCAGTACGGCTTCGCCGCGATGATCCGCGATGAGCCCGAACACCACCTGGAGCTGGGTGCGTTCTACCAGGCCAAGCGCGATCGTTTCCGCGAACAGCTGGCCAGCACCCGGCTGAAGGCGCTGCCGGTGCCGGGCGGTTACTTCCAGCTGGTCGACTACTCGGCCATCAGCGACCTGCCGGACCATGAGTTCGTGAAGTGGCTGACCATCGAGAAGGGCGTCACTGCCATTCCGCTGTCGCCGTTCTACGAGAACCCGCCGGCCGGCCAGCGCCTGGTGCGCCTGTGCTTCGCCAAGAATGAAGCAACGATGGACGCGGCGATCGAACGCCTGCGCCTGCTCTAATGGAAGTGAGTTGGAATCCGGACCGGGAGAGATTCTTCGAGCTGCTTGAGTCGGAGTTCTTTCCGCGTCTGCTGCAGGAGGGATTCGTTCGTAAAGGGCGGACCTTCCGCAGGATTCGGACTCCGCTGATTCATGTAGTCGAATGCCAGACCGGTTCCAACGGGCAATGGTGCTCCTTGGAGATGGGGGTGCATCTGGATTTCTTGCCTCTGCATGGTGGCGGCGAGTATTCGCCGGCGACGATTGACGAATCCGGCTGTGTGTTCAGAGAGCGGCTTGCCGGGGACGGTGCAAGTACAGGCGCTGGCTGGGGCTATGGGGCTTCCGAGCAGGAGAGTGCCGCCTCAGTGAAAGCGCTTTGTTCCGCGTGGGAGAGCGCCGGTAGCCACTTCTTCGCAGCTCACCAGGCTTTCCCGGACGACTATCAGTCCATGTTGGACAAGGCAGATCTTGAGCAGGCTCGGGCCATTGAACTGCTCACCCTTGCGCGTGTAGCGGCCAATTTGCGGCGTAAGGAGCAGGCTTTGGCGCTAGCTCACCTGGGATTGGAGCGGGCAGCTCCAGCTGCAAGCTCGCTGAGGGCGCAGTTGCGCCGATTCATCGAAAGCGTAGGGTGATGTCGAATCCCATGATCGCGTCATTGCCACGTACTGCTTCTTCAACATCAGTGAATCCATGACAATGAATGACCTGCGCATTTCCCTCGTCCAGGGCGACACCCGCTGGCATGACCCGGCGGGCAACCGTGAGTACTACGGCGCGCTGCTGGCACCGCTGGCCGGCAACACCGATCTGGTGATCCTGCCGGAGACCTTCACCAGTGGTTTCTCCAATGAAGCCATCGCCCAGGCCGAAGGCATGGACGGCCCGACCGTGGCCTGGGTGCGCGAACAGGCCAAGGCGCTGGACGCGGCGGTGATCGGCAGCGTGCAGCTGCGCGAGGGCGAGGGCGTCTACAACCGCCTGCTGTTCGCCACGCCCGACGGCGAGCTGCAGTACTACGACAAGCGCCACTTGTTCCGCTATGGCGGCGAGCACGAGCGCTATGCGGCCGGTCGCGAGCGCCTGAGCGTGGAATGGAAGGGCTGGCGGATCAATCCGCAGGTCTGCTACGACCTGCGTTTCCCGGTGTTCTGCCGCAACCGCTACAACGTTGAACGTCCACAGCAGCTGGATTTCGACCTGCAGATATTCGTCGCCAACTGGCCGTCGGCACGTGCCTATGCGTGGAAGACACTGCTGCGTGCACGTGCGATCGAGAATCTGTGCTTCGTTGCCGCGGTGAACCGTGTCGGCGTCGATGGCAACCAGCTGCATTACGCCGGTGACAGCGCGGTGATCGACTTCCTCGGCCAGCCACAGGTGGAAATCCGCGAGCGCGAACAGGTGGTCACCACCACCATCTCGGCCGAGGCGCTGGCCGCACACCGTGCGCGCTTCCCGGCGATGCTTGATGCCGATGCCTTCCACCTGGACGAGCAGGCCTGAGCGATGGCCTGAACGCCGCCGCACCAGCACGCGCGCCTGCATTCAACGTGCACGCGCGCGCTGCTAGATTCGCCGCCAGTCCGACCGAACTGGAAGTCCTGCCATGAACACGTCCTTCGCCCTGCTGCTGGCCCTGTCCGCCGCATCGCTGGCCCCGGCCGCGCACGCCGCCGGCAACCTCGATTGCCAGCTGCGCTACAACCTGTCCGGCTGGTCGCTGATCTACAAGACCGCCTCCGGCAATGGCACGGTCACCTGCAGCAACGGCGCCAGCATGCCGGTGCGCATCCAGATGAAGGGCGGCGGCCTGACCGTGGGCAAGTCGAAGATCACCAACGGGCGTGGCAGCTTCACCGGCGCGGTCAGCGTCAACGAACTACTGGGTACTTACGCCTCGGTGGGTGCGCACGCCGGTGCGGTGAAGTCCAGCAACGCGCAGGTGATGACCAAGGGCGACATCTCGCTGGCCCTGTCCGGTACCGGCAAGGGCTGGGACCTGGGCGTGGACGGCACCGCGTTCACCCTCAGCCGGCGCTGAGGCGCGACGGCTCGGCAGATCCCCAGCTGATGCGGATGTAGTGCTGTTCGGAATCGCTCAACAACCGTTCGACACCGAAACCATTCTTGAGCAGTTGTGCGGTCACGTCTTCGACGAGCTGCTCGCTGGCCATCACCTGGCTGAAGCCGAACACGAGATAGCGGCGGCCATTCTCCGAGCCGATCTGGATGGCGTTGTCGAGGTCGCGGTAGAACAGTTCGATCGGGCGCTTGGCGGCATCGGCGTTGGCGCGGGCCTGTTCGGCGGTAATGGTGATCATGGGCATCTGCCTGGTGTGGGAGAGCGCGCACGATAGCCAGGGAATCAAAGCCGTTCCCGGAAGCCGCGCACAGTGCGCTGCTTTTGCAGCAATTCCTAGGCTGCAGCGGGACGCCGCCGCTGCAGCCACAAGGCCAGCAGGCCACACACGATGAGGGTCGGTGCCAGCAGCTGCACTGCACCGACCAGCGCCATTGCCGCACCGATCAACAGGTAGTAGAGCAGACCGAAGAGCGCGCCTGCGCTGCCGAGACAATGCGGATAGCCGCGCAGGGCCTGGCCGAGCACATTGGGAATGGCAAGGCCGAAGCCCGTCACCACCGGCACCATCGCCGCGACCAGGGCAGGGTGATCATGCAGCAGCGCGGCCAGCAGGCCTCCCGTCAGAACCAGGCCTGCGGCGATGCGGATGCGCGTGGTTGCGGCAACGCCTGCACGCAGCAGGCGGCCATTGCCCCACGCGCCCAGTGCCGAGCCCAATGCCAGCACCGCGCCGCTGGCGCCGAACCAGGTGGCTGGCCAGTGCAGGCGTGCAAACACGAAGGGGCCGAGTGCATACCAGCTGCACATCGCCACGTTGAAGGCCATCACCAGCAACGCGTGTGACCAGATCCAGCGATCGCGCAGCAGTTCCCGCAGCAGCGGCAGCATGAGCGTGTGCGGGACCTGTGCAGGGCGGCTTTCGCGCAGGCCAGCCAGGCATGCGACTGCCAGCAGGGCAGCTATCAGCAGCAGGCCGGACTGTACGCCGAGATAGCCATTGGCGGTGACCAGCAGCGTGCCCAGTGCAAGACCGATGGCCGGGCTCAGGGCGAGGGCCATGCCGATCCATGAGAATGCCTGCGCCAATGCCGGCCCCTGCAGATGGTCGCGCAGCACGGTCTGGGTGACCACCGAAGCGGCGGCGGCGCCGACTGCGGCCAACGCCTGGGCCAGCAGCACCTGGCCGAAGCTGCCAGCCATCAGCCCGCCCAGTGCAGCCACTGCGAAGACGCCGAGGCCACAGAGAAGGGCGGGGCGACGACCGATACGATCGGCCAGGCGCCCCCACAGCAGCACGCCTGCAGCGAAGCCGAACAGGTACAGGCTCATGGCCTGGCTGGCGGCACTCGGCGGCAGGGCGAAGCGTTCGGCCAGATCGGCCAGGGCCGGGCTGTACAGGGTCTGTGCCAACTGCGGAAACATCAGCAGTGCAATGGTGAGCAGCAACAGGCGGCGCGACATGCGGGCGCTCCAGAAACAGGGCCGCGCATTGTGGTTGCGTCCGCAATGGCGCACTCTGTCTATCCTGTCATCGAATGCATGAAATCAGACATGGCCTGGTTGCAGCCGGATGCGCACTTCGACGCCGATGCCTGGGGCGCTCCGGTGCTGGGTATCGCGGCCTCATTGGCCGATCACGACTCGGGTTGGCACCAGCATGCGCGCGCGCAGCTGCTGTACACCCGGCAGGGCTGTACGCGCCTGACCTACGGTGATCGCATCAGCCTGCTGCCGCCCGCGCGCGCAGCGTGGATTCCGGGTGGGCTGCGCCATCGCGCGCAGATGCGCCAGGCGGTCGACTACCGTTCGTTGTACTTCGATGCCACCCTGTCGGCCCAACTGCCCCGCCAGCCGGCCATCATCAGCGTAGGTCCGCTGCTGCAGGCCTTGCTGGAGCCGATCGCGCAGGCACCGTTCGACCATGACTGGCAGTCGCCGCGCGCACACCATCAACTGGCGTTGTGCGTGCTGGAAATCGCCGCTGCACCGGTGGCGCCGATGGACCTGCCTCTGCCGCGTGATCCGCGGATCGCACGTTGTCTGCCGCTGGCCGAGCAGCTGCCGCCCGAACTGGGTGAGCTGGCCGCGCGTGCGGACCTGAGCGTGCGTACTGTCGGCCGGCTGATGCAGCGTGATACCGGCATGGGCTATCAGGCCTGGCGCCAGCAATGGCGCCTGATGCGAGCCATGGAGTTGCTGCTGCTCGGCCATCGCGTCGCGCATGTGGCGCAGGACACCGGGTTCTCCGC
Source organism: Stenotrophomonas sp. GD04054 (assembly GCF_029836955.1). NCBI lineage: Bacteria > Pseudomonadati > Pseudomonadota > Gammaproteobacteria > Lysobacterales > Lysobacteraceae > Stenotrophomonas > Stenotrophomonas sp. GD04054. Next base: position 47,877 of record NZ_JAOECR010000019.1, read on the forward strand.
CGAGAGCCCGTTCATCGCCTTCTTCCGCAGCATGACCGGCACCACGCCAGCCGCGTTCCAGCGCCACGCAAAAGGGGACGGAGGGGATTAAGTCGCTTTCGCCCCTTTGAGGCAAAAACGACTTAATCCCCTCCGTCCCCTTTTCAAAGAAAAACCCCGGCCTGCGCCGGGGCTTTTCATTTCAACGTCGCTGCTGATCAGCCGCCGCGCGGGCCGCTGCGGCGCGGGCCGCCCGGACCGCGGTTGCCGCCGGGGCCGCCCGGGCCACGGTTGCCACCCGGACCACCGGGACCGCGATTACCGCCCGGACCACGGTTGCCACCGCCCGGACCGCGACCGCCCGGACGGGCGCCCTGCGCCGGCTTCGGGCTGCCATACGGGTTGAAGCCCGGGGTGGCGTGGTCGGACGGGAAGCTTGGGGCATTGCCCGGATGGCCGTACGGGTGCTTGTTGCCCTGGCCCTGCGAGCGGTTGCCCGCGCCGGCCGGACGACCCTGGCCGCCTGCGCCGCCACGGCCTTCACCGCCGAAGCCGCCACGGCCCTGGCCGCCACCGGCGCCTGCGCCCGGGCCCTTCGGCTTGCCGTACGGACGGCCCTGGCCGCCTGCGCCCGGACCACGGGCACCCGGGCCACGTGCGCCCGGACCGGCATTGCGATGGCCGCTCGGGCCGGTGCTCACGCCATCCGGCACGTACCAGGTGCGGAACGCGGCCGGGTTGCCTTCCGGCAGTGAACGATCGTTCTTCTGGGCACGCTGCTTGAACGGCTTCTGCGACTGCTTGGCTGCCGCTTCACCGCTGACCGTCAGGCCGCCCTTGAAGCCGCCGCCCTTGCCACCGCGACCACGGCCGCGGTCTTCGCGGACGTTGTCGAAACGACGCAGCTCGCGGCCTTCGTCAGCGGTGTTGTGGCCGTTGACGTAGGCGTTGCCGCGGCCACCTTCGCGCACGCGCACGGTGGTCTTGGCGGCACGGCGCTGGCCGATCACCGGCTGCAGGGTCAGTGCCGACGGTGCGCCTTCTTCCAGCTTCAGCTGCGCACGCAGGGCTTCCACCTGGGCGGTGCCCAGTTCCACCGAATGGCCGCGGGCCAATTCGCGCGGCAGGCTCACCTTGCCGTAGCGGGTGCGCTTCAGGCGGCTGACCTGGCAGCCCTGCGACTCCCACAGGCGACGCACTTCGCGGTTGCGGCCTTCCTTCACCACGACGCGGAACCAGTCGTGCGAATCGGTGCCGCCGATGCGTTCGATCTCGTCGAACTTGGCCGGGCCGTCTTCCAGTGCCACGCCACGGGTGAGGCGGTCGACGATGGCGTCGGAGACCTTTTCCTCGCCTTCCGGTGCACGCACGCGCACCACGTACTCGCGTTCGACCTCGAACGACGGGTGCATCATGGCGTTGGCCAGTTCACCGTCGGTGGTGGCCAGCAGCAGGCCGGTGGTGTTGATGTCGAGGCGGCCGATCGCGATCCAGCGCGCGCCCTTCAGCGGCGGCAGCGACTCGAACACGGTCGGGCGGCCTTCCGGATCATCGCGGGTGGTCACTTCGCCTTCCGGCTTGTTGTAGACCAGCACGCGCGACGGCTCGGCCAGGGCGGTGGCGACGAAGCCACGGCCATCCAGTTCGATCTTGTCGCCGCTCTTGACCGACATGCCGGTCTGCGCGACTTCACCGTTGACCTTGACCAGGCCTTCGGCAATGCGCTGTTCCAGCGCGCGGCGCGAGCCGAGGCCGGCCTGTGCCAGCACCTTGTGCAGGCGTTCTTCCAACTTGAACTGTTCGGAGGTGGCTTCGCGCTTCAGCGAGAGCTTGTTCAACGACAGCTTGCGAGGGGTGTCACTCATCAGTTTTGCTCCGGCCGACGGTTTCGAGGTCGGCCTCTGGTTCGGAATCGGCTTGGTCAACAGCCACGGTCGTCATCGCGACGGCGTTGTCTTCGCGTTCGTTCACTGGCACCGCGCGCTCGCCCGGCGCGGAATCGGGGTGCCCATCATCGAAGGGCGAAGGTGCTTGCTCATCGGAGGCCGACGCAGGGGCTGCATCGACGGAATCAGGGGTGTCACTGCCGGCCTGGCCGGCATCATCGTTTGCGGCAGCGCCTTCGGCGCCGGCCGAGAGGTCAGGGCCATCGGCGCTTGCCGTTGCCGGTGCATCGCGGTCCAGGGACAGCTGGGGTTCCAGCTCGCCCAGGTCCTTCAGTTCCGACAGTGGCGGCAGCTCATCCAATCGCTTCAGGCCGAAATAATCCAGAAAGCCCTTGGTGGTGCCGAACAGCGCCGGCTTGCCGGGTACATCGCGGTGGCCGACCACGCGGATCCACTCGCGTTCTTCCAGCGCCTGGATGATGTTGCTGCTGACCGCCACGCCGCGCACCTGCTCGATCTCGCCGCGGGTGATCGGCTGCCGGTAGGCGATCAGCGCCAGGGTTTCCAGGGTGGCGCGGGTGTAACGGGTCTTGCGTTCGGTCCACAGCCGGCTGATCCAGCCATGCACTTCGCCGGTGACCTGGTAGCGGAAGCCGGAGGCGACCTCGACCAGTTCCACGCCGCGGCCTTCGCAGGCTTCGCGCAGGCGTTCCAGTGCGCGTTCGATGCTGCCCGGCGGTGCCGGTTCCTCTTCCGGGAACAGGTCCTTCAGCTGGGCCAGGGTGAGCGGCTGGCTGGAGGCCAGCAGCGCACCTTCGACAATGCGGTTGATCAGCAATTGATCCATCGGCAGTCAGCGCTCACTCGTCTGCATTGGCGGCGTCGTTGTCGTCGAACTCGCTGCTGAACTGCAGCGGGGCGTTGGTGTTGCCGGCGGCCAGCGATTTCACGTAGATCGGCGCCAGCGGTTCTTCCTGGACGATGTCCAGCAGCTGTTCCTTGGCCAGTTCCAGCACCGCCAGGAACGTGACCAGCACGCCCAGCTTGCCTTCTTCGGCCGTGAACAAGCCTTCAAAACGATAGAACTTGCCATCTTCCAGGCGTCCCAGCACTTCGCCCATGCGTTGCCGCACGCTCAGTGCCTCACGCTTGATGGCGTGGCCGCTGAACAGCTCGGCGCGCTTGAGCACGTCGTGCAGCGCCAGCAGCATCTCCTTCAGGTCCACCGGCGGCGGCAGCTTCACCGTAGCGCGTTCGGGCATGAAGGCATGGGCCAGGCTGGTGTCGCGGTCCTGGCGGGGCAGGGCGTCGATGTCCTCGGCGGCCTGCTTGAAACGTTCGTATTCCTGCAGCCGGCGCACCAGCTCGGCGCGCGGGTCGGCTTCATCGCCTTCCTCGCTGACCGGGCGCGGCAGCAGCATGCGCGACTTCACCTCGGCCAGGATCGCGGCCATCACCAGGTACTCGGCGGCCAGCTCGAAGCGCAGCTCGCGCATCACGGTGATGTATTCCACATACTGCCGGGTGATCTCGGCGACGGGAATGTCCAGGACATCTAGGTTCTGGCGGCGGATCAGGTACAGCAGCAGGTCCAGCGGGCCTTCGAAGGCATCCAGGATGACTTCCAGCGCGTCCGGCGGAATGTACAGGTCCTGCGGAATCTGCAGGACCGGTTGCCCATGCACCACGGCCAGCGGCATTTCCTGCTGCTGGGGGGCGGGCGGCCGGGTTGGCGGGTTCGCGTCGAGCGCGAGTTCGGAAGTCATCTAATGGACATCAGGATTGCAACGGACCAGTCGCGGCACCGGGTTCGCCGGGCCAACGCCACGGAGCCCCAGGGCACCAGACACGCCGGGATCGGCGCGATTCCACACATATCAAACAGCAGGACGCGCCGCAGGAAACGGCAGCGACGGAACTACGGGGAGGTCGTCTACGTGGCCCGGCCAGGTGGTCCGGTTTGAAGCAGCGGGACGGTCGTCGGGGGCTGCGTTGGCCGCAAAAACCGACGGGCTGCTGCATCCAGCCACGTGCAATGGAGTCTAGGGTAAGCCTTTGTTGCGCCAGTGTCCAGCCGGGCCGGGGCAGGGGCCGCATTGGCTAGAATCTGCGGACCCGACAACGCAAGCGAGGAAATGCCGGTGTGGTATGTGATCGAAGGGTATGACGGCCAGGATGTGCTGGCGCAGCGGCTGCAGGCGCGGCCGGAACACCTGGCGCGGTTGCACGCGCTGCGCGACGAGGGACGCCTGCTGCTGGCCGGCCCCTGCCCGGCGGTGGACAGTGAAGACCCCGGCCCGGCCGGTTTCAGCGGCTCGGTGGTGATCGCGCAGTTCGAGTCGCTGCTGCAGGCCCAGGCCTGGGCCGACGCCGACCCGTACGTGGCCGCCGGCGTCTACACCCGCGTGCAGGTGCGACCGTTCCGGAAGGTGTTGCCGTGAACGCGGAACGGATCTCGCGAATGCGTGATGCGCTGCAGCATGCGCTGGCGCCGAGCGTGCTCGAGATCGAGGACGACAGCCATCGCCACGCCGGCCATGCCGGTGCGCGCGATGGCCGCGGCCATTTCAACGTACATGTGGTCAGTGAACGCTTCGCCGGACTGGGCCCGCTGGCCCGGCATCGCGCGGTGTACGCCGCGCTGGGGACGATGATGGAGACCGATATCCACGCGTTGTCCATCCGCGCGCAGACCCCGTCAGAACAGGGCTGAGCCCTTGTCCCACGCTGTCCTGGCGGGTCCCTGCGGGGGCTCGCTGCAGACAGATTTCCATGTCCATTTCGGGACATTCGCCTAACGGACTGTTTACAAGCCCAGATGGAAACGCTTACATTCCGCGCCAATGCTGGTAGGTCCAAGCCGTGGAGGGCGGCTTCGTGAACAAGGCAGCTATCACAATCAAAGACGTCGCTCGCGAAGCCCGGGTCTCCGTGGCCACGGTTTCCCGCGCGCTCAACGGGCATGAAAATGTCGCCGAACCGGTCCGCCAGCTTGTGCTGGAGGTGGCCGCACGGCTGCGTTACACCCCGCACGCCGCCGCCCGCAGCCTGAGCAGCCGCCGCACCAATACGGTGGGCGTGGTACTGCCTGACCTGTACGGCGAATTCTTCTCCGAACTGATGCGTGGCATCGACAATGTCGCCCGTAGCCGTCGCCAGCACCTGCTGGTGTCCAGCTACCACGGTGACCAGGAGCAGCAGGGCGCGGCCCTGCGCGCCATGCGCGGCCGCGTCGACGGCCTGTTGGTGCTCTCGCCCTATGCCGAGAGCCCCGGTTTCCTGACCGACAACCTGCCGCAGTCGTTGCCGACGGTGTTGATCAACACCTATCTGCCCGGGCAGGACCACCCGGTGCTGAGCATCGACGACCATGCCGGTGCGATGGCGATGACCCGCCATCTGCTTGACGCCGGCCACCGTCGTATCGCTTTCATTTCTGGCCCGGATCTCAACTTCGACGCGCGCGAGCGCCTGCGCGGCTTCCGTGACGCGCTGGCGGCTTTTGGCGGTGGCGCCGAGGGCATCGAGCTGCCCGGTGATTTCGACGAAGCTTCCGGCCATCGCGCCGGTCAGGAGTTGCTGGCAGCCGGAGCGCTGCCTGATGCCGTGTTCGCCGCCAACGACATGATGGCCCTGGGATGCCTGTATGCATTCACGCAGGCCGGTGTCCGTGTTCCGACCGATGTCGCCCTGGCGGGTTTCGATGACATTCCACTGGCGCGTTTCGTCCACCCGTCGCTGACCACCATGCAGGTCAGCATCGCCGAGCTCGGCGACCGGGCCATGACGCGCCTGCTGCAGTTGATGGACGGCACCTCCACGGACGGGACAGGGGACAAGCAGACCCTGGTTCCCCGCTTGATAGTTCGCGATTCCACCACTCCGCCATCGGGCCATTGAAGCCAGAGGCGTTCCTTCTTTTTTGATTGATCGCAGGGACCGCGCGAGCGGTTACCGCCACCCGGAGATTGAGTTGATGATGCACACCACCTTCCGCACGCCGGCGCGCCGGCTGCTGAGCACCGCACTGGTCAGCTGCCTGATGCTGGCTGCTGCTCCGAACGTCATGGCGCAGTCGGCCAATGCCAGCCTGCGCGGCCAGGTATCCGGCGCCCAGGCCGGTTCTGAAGTCACCGCTACCAACGTGGCCACCGGCACCGTCCGTCGCGGCACCGTCCGTGCCGATGGCAGCTACTCGCTGATGGGCCTGGACCCGGGCACCTACGACGTGGTCGCCAATGGCCAGACCCAGAAGGTCACCGTCACCGTGGCCTCGACCGCCACCCTGAACTTCGCCGGTGCCGCCAGCAGTACCCCGGGTTCGACCGCGGCCACCAACCTGGACACCGTCAACGTTGTCGCGCCGACCCTGCTGCAGGAAGTGCGCACGTCCGAAGTCGGCAAGACCGTCAGCCTGCAGCAGATCCAGACCACGCCGCAGGTCTCGCGCAACTTCCTGGAATTCGCCGACGCGGTGCCGGGCCTGATCTTCACCCGTGATGCCAAGGGCAACACTTCGCTGCGCGGCGGTGCCACCAATGCAGACGGCACCAACGTCTACATCGACGGCGTGGGCCAGAAGAGCTACGTGAAGGGCGGCGGCGTGGCGGGCCAGTCCGGCAGCGCCGGCAATCCGTTCCCGCAGCTGGCCATTGGCGAGTACAAGGTCATCAGCGGCAACTACAAGGCCGAGTACGGCCAGGTCTCCAGTGCTGCCGTCACCGCTGCGACCAAGTCGGGTACCAACGAGTTCAAGGGCGAAGCCTTCTACCGTTACACCAACGACAGCATGCGCGCGATGACCCCGGCCGAACGCCAGCCGAACAAGGGCAAGGAGGATTCGGCGGAGAAGGAATACGGCTTCGCGCTGGGTGGCCCGATCATCCAGGACAAGGCCCACTTCTTCGTGACCTACGAAGCCAAGCGCTTCGACCTGCCGGTGACCATCGCGCCGGATGGTGCGGTCACAGGTGCTGCCGGTCTGCTGCCGGCCATCGGCGCCGCTGGCCTTGGTCCGGCCAGCCAGCCGTTCCAGCAGGACCTGATCTTCGCCAAGATCGACTTCGAGCCGACCGACAATGATCGCATCGAGCTGACCTTCCAGGACCGCGACGAAACCCAGTCGCAGTTCAGTGGCCAGACCTCGCCGGAGGCCGGTCGTGAGGTGGTCAACACCGACCGTCGTTACGCGCTGCGCTGGAACCACAGCGGTGAGCGCTACTACAACGAATTGATGGTTACTCACGAAGATTCGTTCAACAATCCGAACCCGCTGACTCTGGCCAACGGCATCACCTACACCGCGCCGGACGGTCCCGAAGACCGCACCGTGGTGAAGATCGGTGGCGCATCGGCGCTGGATTCGCAGGTGAAGGGCCAGAAGGGCTGGTCGATCGAAGACAACCTGACTCTGGATGGCATCCAGTGGGCTGGCGACCACACCATCAAGATGGGCGTGAAGTACAAGCAGATCGATCTGTACGCTTCCGATGCGGCACAGATCAACCCGACCTTCACCTACTCCCTGGGCGATCCGGACTTCCCTGATTCGATTCCGTACAAGGCGCAGTTCGTCAAGCCGGTGACCGGCGTGTCGGGGGTGTCCGGCGAAGTCCGTTCGAAGTCCAAGCAGTACGGCGTGTTCATCCAGGACGACTGGCAGGTCAACGACCACCTGCAGCTGAACATCGGCCTGCGCTGGGACTACGAAAAGACTCCGACCTACCTGAACTTCGTAACCCCGCAGCAGGTGGTCGACGCCATCTATTCGCAGGATCCGCGTGCGCCTGCCGGCCAGACCTACGCCGATTCGCTGGCGCTGGGCGGCCTGGACATCAGCGACTACATCAGCAACGGTCATAACCGCAAAGCGTTCAAGGATGCCTGGCAGCCGCGCCTGGGCTTCTCGTATGACATCAATGCCGACGAGCAGCACGTGATCCACGGTGGTGCCGGCCGTTCCTACGACCGTGACCTGTTCGACAACCTGCAGCTGGAAACCACCAAGCTGGCCCTGCCGCAGCCGACCATCTACTTCCGCAACCCCAACACCGGCACCTGCATCAACGGCCAGGCCGCCTGCTACAACTGGGATCCGAACCTGCTCAACGGCATCGGCAACCTGCAGTCGCTGGTCGGTGCGACCAGCAATGCCGGTCTGGAAGTCGATCTGTTGAACAACAAGCTGAAGGCGCCGTATTCGGACCAGTTCAGCCTGGGTATGAGCAACCGGATCGGCGAGTGGCTGACCGATGCCACCATCGCACGTACCCTGAGCTACGACGGTTTCGCCTTCACGCTGGGCAACCGTTACCCGACCGGCCAGTTCTTCGATGACCCGCGCCTGTGTGGCGGCACCGATCCGGGCCTGAGCCAGGCGTGGAGCTGCAACGTGCCGGGCTTCGGCAGCCTGATCATTGGCCAGCAGGGCATCAAGACCCGTGCAACCCAGGTCCTGCTGTCGGCGCAGAAGCCGTTCACCAAGGAAAGCGGCTGGGGCACCTCGATCGCCTACACCTGGACCACCGCCCGCCACAACCGCGACATCAACGAGAAGTACGCGTTTGACCGCGGCCTGATCGGTGACTATCCGACCATCCGCTCCAACGGCGCGCCGCGCCACCGCCTGGTGGTGACCGGTTCGTACGCGGGCTTCTGGGGCATCACCTTCGGCGGCAAGATCACCCTGGCAACCCCGACTGCCGTCAACGACTGGTATCCGGTGATGCAGGCCAGCGGCTACACCCTGCCGACCCCGCAGGCAGCCGTGCCCAATGCCACCGGCAAGTTCCTGGTGGGTGGCAAGATCTTCGGCTACCGTTCGGTGGACCTGCAGGCGACGAAGACGTTCAAGATGCCGGGCGATACCGAGCTGTACGCGCGTATCGACATCATCAACGTGTTCAACTTCGACAACTTCTCCACCTACAACTACGTCAAGACCAACGGCAAGCTGCAGGCCAGCTACAACGAGACCGGCGAAATCATCGGTACTCCGCGCCAGATCAAGGCCGAAGTGGGCTTCCGCTTCTAAGCCCGGATGTAGATGCACGACCCCGATGCCGCCGGTTCGCCGGCGGCATCGGCAGGAAGAAAAAAGGCAATGGCCGGCCCTGTGCCGGTCCATTGCCCATGCCGCTGCCGGCCAGGTGGCAGCGGCATGGGCAATGATCGCGGTGTCAAACCACGTTTTTCGTGGTTTTTTCAGAACGCATCTTGTAAACGATTTCAGATCATTGGACGGTATGCTTTCCCATCGATCAGACCACCGGAGAAATCGCGCCATGCAGGCACGCCATCTGTTGTCCGCCGCGGCGTTGAGCCTGGCCGTTGCTGCCTGCCAGCCGGCCCAGCAGGAGCCTGCCAAGCCGCGGCCGCCGGTGATCCTGATCGAGGCCGACGCACCGCCGCGGCCGATGAAGCCGGTGCTGCCGCCGCTGTTCGATGACATCGAGCGCCGTACCTTCCAGTTCTTCTGGGATACCACCAACGAGATCAACGGCCTGACCCCGGACCGCTATCCGTCGCGGCCGTTCGCCAGCATCGCCTCGGTCGGCTTCGCGCTGACCGCCTATCCGATCGGCATCGAGAACGGCTGGGTCAGCCGCAACCAGGCGATCGACCGCACCCTGACCACGCTGAAGTTCTTCCGCGACGTGCCGATGGGCCCGCAGCGCACCGGCAAGGCCGGCTACAAGGGCTTCTACTACCACTTCCTGGACATGCAGGAGGGGCGTCGCTACGACAGCTGGGTTGAACTGTCCTCGGTGGATACCGCGCTGTTGATGATGGGCGTGCTGTTCGCGCAGTCGTACTACGACGGTGACGATCCGCGCGAGAAGGAGATCCGCCAGATCGCCGACACGTTGTACAAGAAGGTCGACTGGCCGTGGCTGCAGCAGCGTGCGCCGCTGATCTCGATGGGCTGGTTCCCGGAGAGCGGCTTCATCGACCACGACTGGATGGGCTACAACGAGGCGATGATGGTCTACATCCTCGCCCTGGGTTCGCCGACGCACCCGGTCAGCCCGGATGCGTGGACGGTGTGGACGCGCACCTACGACAACGACTGGGGCGTCTACCAGGGCCAGGAATACCTGTCGTTCGGCCCGCTGTTCGGCCACCAGTACAGCCATGTCTGGATCGACTTCCGCGACATCCAGGACGCGTACATGCGCGAGCGCGGCAGCACCTACTTCCTCAACAGCCGCTCGGCTGCGCTGGCCCAGCGCGAGTACGCCATCGCCAACCCGATGCAGTGGAAGGACTATGGCGAGAACGTATGGGGCCTGACCGCCAGCGACGGCCCGCAGAACACCACCCAGGAGTACCGCGGCGAGCAGCGCCAGTTCCGCCACTACTCCTCGCGCGGCGCCGGCCTGCGCGAGAACTTCGATGACGGCACCATTGCCCCCACCGCCGCGATCGCCTCGGTGGTGTTCGCGCCCGAGCAGGTGATCCCGGCCACGCTGGAAATGCACAAGCGCTACGGCGACTACATCTATTCCAGCTACGGTTTCCTGGATTCGTTCAACCCCAGCTTCAACTACGACATCCCGATCAAGACTGGCCGCCTGGTGCCGGATCGCGGCTGGGTCGCCAGCGATTACATCGCCATCGACCAGGGCCCGATCCTGACCATGATCGCCAACTACCGCGATGACTTCGTCTGGGAAGTGATGAAGAAGAACCCGTACATCCGCAAGGGCCTGGAACGGGCCGGGTTCAGCGGTGGCTGGCTGGCACCGGAAGGTTCGTTCCAGCCGCTGGAACTGCAGAAAGACGAAAAGGCCGCGGCGGCACGCGCGGTGGGTATCGCCGAATCACGCGCGGCTGCCGCGCAGGAACAGAAGAACAATGCCAACCGCAATACAGGCCAGGGCAAGTAACCCGATGCCGAACTGGATCGACCGCCTGCGCCGCTGGGCGCTGTCTGCCCTGGCCGTATTGGCCGTGGCCGGCTGCGCCCGAACCGAACCGGGCACCACCACCGTGCGCTTCTGGGCGATGGGCCGCGAAGCCGAGGTGGTCAGCGAGCTGATCCATGAATTCGAGGCCGAGAATCCGGGCATCAAGGTGGATGTGCAGAACATTCCGTGGACCGCCGCGCACGAGAAGCTGCTGACCGCGTTCGCCGCGGACGGCCTGCCGGACGTGTGCCAGCTGGGCAACACCTGGGTGCCGGAGTTCGCCGAACTGGACGCGCTGACGCCGCTGCAGCCGTTCGTGCAGCGCTCCACCGTGGTCGACCCGAAGGACTATTTCCGGGGCATCTGGGATACCAATGTGATCCACGGCGAACTGGTAGGCGTGCCGTGGTATGTCGATACCCGCCTGATCTACTACCGCAAGGACCTGCTGGCCAAGGCCGGCTACGACCACCCGCCGCGCACCTGGCAGGAGTGGGACGAGCAGATGGCGGCGATCAAGCGCATGCAGGGCCCGAACCGCTATGCGGTGCTGATGCCGATCAACGAGTTCGAGCAGCAGCTTTCGCTGGCACTGCAGCAGCCTGATCCGTTGCTGCGCGACGACGACACCCGCGGCAATTTCGCCAGCCCGGGCTTCCGTCGCACGCTGGCCTTCTACGCCAACATGTTCGAGCAGGGCTGGGCGCCGAAGATGTCCGAGACGCAGATCTCCAACGTCTGGGATGAGTTCTTCCGCGGCTTCAACGTGTTCTACATTTCCGGCCCCTGGAACATCCGCGAGTTCAAGAAGCTGCAGCCGAAGGAACTGGAAGGGCAGTGGGGTACGGCCGCGCTGCCGGGTCCGGACGGCCCGGGCGCCGGTATTGCCGGTGGTACCAGCCTGGTGATCTTCCGCAAGTCGCAGCAGAAGGAGGCGTCGTGGAAGCTGATCGAGTTCCTGTCGCGACCCGAAATCCAGGCGCGCTTCCATTCGATCATCGGCGACCTGCCGCCGCGCCGCAGTACCTGGAACGCGCCGTCGCTGGCCAACGATCCGCTGGCCGCTGCGTTCCGTGACCAGCTGGAGCGGGTCAAGCCGACGCCGAAGGTGCTTGAGTGGGAGCGCATCGTGCAGGAAATGCGCATCGTCACCGAGAAGGTGGTGCGTGGTGGCCTGGCGCAGGACAAGGCCGTGGAAGAGCTGGACCAGCGCGTGGACAAGGTGTTGGCCAAGCGCCGCTGGATGCATGAACAACAACGCCTGCAGCAGCGCGTGCCGTCGCCGCAATCGAGCAGTGCCGTGGCCGCCGGGAGCGCGCAATGAAACGTACCTCGCTTGCCGGCTGGGTTTTCGCCGGTCCCTCGCTGATCGTGCTGGGCATGTTCTTCGGCCTGCCGGTCGCCTCGGCGCTGGCGCTGAGCGTGACCGATTTCGACCTGTATGCCTTGGCCGACAGCAGCAACCTGCGCTTCGTCGGCCTCGGCAACTACATCGATCTGCTGCAGACGCCGATGTTCTGGAAGTCGCTGTGGAACACCACCTACTTCGTGTTGATCGGCGTGCCCTTGTCGATCGGTGTGTCGCTGGGCGCAGCCATGCTGCTGAATGCGCCCGCCGCGCGTTTCAAGGCGCTGTTCCGCACCGCGCTGTTCGCGCCGGTGGTGACCACACTGGTGGCGGTGGCGGTGATCTGGCGCTATCTGTTCCATACCAGCTACGGCCTGGTGAACTACGGCTTGGGTCACCTGGGCATCAGCCCGATCGACTGGCTGGGCGATCCCAACTGGGCGATGCCGACCATCATGCTGTTCGCAGTGTGGAAGAACTTCGGCTACAACATGGTGATCTTCCTGGCCGGCCTGCAGGCCATCCCGCATGACCTGTACGAGGCCGCCCGCATCGACGGTGCCTCGCGCTGGAAGCAGTTCCTGCACATCACCCTGCCGATGCTCGGCCCGGTGCTGCTGGTGGTCGGCGTGATCACCGTGTCCGGCTACTTCCAGCTGTTCGCCGAACCGTATGTGATGACCCGCGGCGACCCACTGCAGAGCACCGTCAGCGTGCTGTATTTCATGTTCGAGGAAGGCTTCAAGTGGTGGAACCTGGGACGCGCCTCCGCGGTGGCGTTCCTGCTGTTCCTGATCATCCTTGCGGTGACCACCGTGATGCTGCGTTTCGGCCGCAAGAGGCAGTTGGTATGAGTCGTGAAATCGGCCAGTCACGCTGGTACCCGTGGTTGATCAATGGTGCGTTGCTGGTGCTGGCCCTGGTCAGCCTGGCACCGCTGCTGTGGATGCTCTCGGTTTCGTTCATGCCACAGGGCGAGGCGACCCATTTCCCGCCGCCGCTGCTGCCGTCCAGCATCACCACGCGCAACTACCATGAGTTGTTCGCGCGCACCGGCATGGGCGGCAACTTCGCCAACAGCCTGCTGGTGTCGGTCGGCATCACCCTGGGTTCGCTGCTGCTCAACACCATGGCCGGCTATGCCTTCGCCAAGCTGAACTTCGTCGGCCGCGAGCGCCTGTTCCAGGTGCTGATGGCGGCGCTGGTGATTCCGGCCCAGGTGGCGATGCTGCCGCTGTTCCTGCTGATGAAGCAGCTCGGTCTGGTCAACAGTTTCGGCGGCGTGATCGTGCCGGCGCTGGCCAGCGTGTTCGGCATCTTCCTGGTGCGCCAGTACGCGCGTTCCATTCCGGACGAACTGCTGGAAGCGGCCCGCATCGACGGGGCAGGGGAGCTGCGGATCTTCTTCCAGATCGTGCTGCCGATGCTCAAGCCGGTGCTGGTGACCCTGGCGATCTTCACCTTCATGGGCGCATGGAACGATTTCATGTGGCCGTTGATCGTGTTGACCGACCAGGAGCACTACACTTTGCCGGTGGCGCTGGCCACCCTCTCGCGCGAGCACATCATGGACGTGGAAATGATGATGGCCGGCGCGGTGGTCACCGTGGTTCCGGTGCTGGCGCTGTTCCTGGTGCTGCAGCGGTACTACATCCAAGGTCTGTTGCTGGGGAGCGTCAAAGGATGAAGCGAGCGATCGCCGTTGGACTGGGCCTGTTGTGGACCTCCCTGGCGATCGCCGCACCACCGGCGCTGCCGGCACCGAAGGTGCTGGACGACTTCGACGACATCGCAGCCTGGAAGCTGGTGCTGTCCGACCAGGTCAGCGGTTCGCTGCGGCCGGTCAGCGGCGCCGGTGGTGGCCGCGCGCTGTGCCTGGACTATGACTTCCACGATGTCTCCGGTTACGTCGGCATCCGCCGCGCGCTGAACATCGACTACCCGGTCAATTACCGTTTCGGTTTCCAGCTGCGCGGTGATTCACCGGGCAACGACCTGCAGTTCAAGCTGATCGATGCCAGCGGCGACAACGTCTGGTGGGTCAATCGTCCCGGCTACAGTTTCCCCAAGGCGTGGACGCCGGTCGAGTATCGCCGACGCCAGATCGACAAGGCGTGGGGGCCGTCGGCCGAGAAAGAAATGGCACGCAGCGCTGCGGTCGAGTTCACGATCTACAGCAAGGTCGGCGGCCGCGGCACAGTGTGCTTCGACAAGCTGACCCTGCAGGGCCTGCCAGCCCAGGATGACTCGGCGCTGGTGCCGTCGGTGATCGCCGATACCGCCACCGCGCTGCAGGACCGCATGATCGACGGCAAGAGCGATACGTTCTGGATCAGCGGTGGCGTCAAGCAACAGACGATCAGCCTGGACCTGCACAAGAGCCGCGAGATCGGTGGTGCGGTGATCGACTGGCTGCCGAACCTGGAAGCCCGCCGCTACACCGTGCGCACCTCCGAGGATGGCCGCGACTGGCGCACCGTGCGCGAAGTCACCAGTGGTGCCGGTGGCCGCGACTGGCTGGCGCTGCCGGACACCGATGCGCGCTACGTGCGCTTCGATCTGCAGGACGGCCCGAACTGGCGCTACGGCATCCGCGACATCGCGCTCAAGCCGCTGGCCTTTGCTTCCACCCCGAACGCATTCCTGTCCTCGGTCGCCGTCGACCTGCCACGGGGCTCGCTGCCTCGTGCCTATGTGGGCGAGCAGCCGTACTGGACCCTGCTCGGCCTTGATGGTGGCCAGGAACAGGCATTGATCAGCGAGGATGGCGCACTGGAGCCGGCCAAGGGCAGCTTCAGCATCGAGCCGTTCATCCGCCTCGATGGCAAGCTGCTGGACTGGTCGAAGGTGGCCATCACCCAGTCGCTGCAGGATCACTACCTGCCGATCGCCAACGTCGACTGGGTGCATGAGAAGGTCGGCCTGGCAGTGACCAGCTTCGTGCAGGGTACGCCGGAGCGCGCGCAGCTGATCGGCCGCTACCGCCTGAGCAATCCGGACAAGGTCGCGCACGAGTACACCCTGGCGCTGGCGATCCGCCCGTGGCAGGTCAACCCGCCCACCCAGTTCCTCAACACCGTCGGTGGTTTCAGCCGCATCGATGCACTGGATGTGGGTGAGCAGCTGGTGCGGGTCAACGGTGAGCCGCGCATCTACCCGCTGCAGGTGCCGGACGCGCGCTTTGCCAGTACGTTCGACGGCAAGCTTGATGCGATGCATCTGGAAAGCGGCACGTACCCGGCGACCACAGCGGTGAAGGACAGTACCGGCATGGCGTCGGGTGCGCTGATGTACACGATCAAGCTGGAGCCCGGCCAGAGCCGTGAAGTGGCGGTGGTGCTGCCACAGACCGGTGACTGGGCACCGCAGGCGCTGGACGTGGCCAAGGCGCAGGCGCAGGTGGCCGAGCAGTGGCGCAAGAAGCTGGGCGTGGTCTCGCTGCAGGTGCCGGCTGCGGGCCAGGCGCTGGTGGATACCCTGCGCACCGCGGTCGCGCACATGCTGATCTCGCGCGTCGGCCCACGCCTGCAGCCGGGCACGCGTTCGTATGCGCGCAGCTGGATCCGCGACGGCGCGATGATTTCCGAGGGCCTGCTGCGCATGGGCCGCAGTGATGCGGTGCGCGACTACATCAACTGGTATGCGCCGTATCAGTTCGAGAACGGCAAGGTGCCGTGCTGCGTCGATGCCCGCGGCAGCGACCCGGTGCCGGAGAACGACAGCCATGGCGAGTTGATCTACAGCATCGCCGAGTACGGGCGCTACACCGGCGACAGCACTTTCACCGAGCTGATGTGGCCGCATGTGCAGGGCGCCTACGGCTACATGGAGCAGCTGCGCGCCAGCGAGCGCACCGAGGAGAACCGCGCACGCAACCCGGCCTTCTACGGCATGATGCCGGCCTCGATCAGCCACGAAGGCTATTCGGCCAAGCCGATGCACTCGTACTGGGACAACTTCTGGGCACTGCGCGGCTACAAGGACGCGGCCCTGCTGGCGACCCAGCTGGGCAAGGTCGAGGCGATGCAGATCGCCGAGTCGCGCGACCAGTTCCGGGATGATCTGCAGGCCTCGCTGCTGTCGGCGATGCAGCAGCACAACATCGACTACCTGCCGGGCTCGGCCGAGCTGGGTGACTTCGACGCGACGTCGACGACCATCGCGCTGGCCCCGGGCGGCGAACAGGGCAGGTTGCCGCAGCAGGCGCTGGAGGCGACCTTCGAACGCTACTGGAACGAGTTCGTTGCCCGTCGCGACGGCAAGCGCGAGTGGAAGGACTACACCCCGTACGAGTGGCGCAACGTGGCCGCGTTCGTGCGCCTGGGCTGGCGCGATCGCGCTTGGCAGGCCACCGAGTTCTTCTTCAAGGACCGCGCACCGCAGGCCTGGAACCAGTGGGCCGAAGTGGTTTCGCGCACGCCGCGCAGGCCGTTCTTCGTCGGTGACCTGCCGCATGCCTGGGTGGCCTCGGACTTCGTGCGCTCGGCCTTGGACATGTTCGCCTACAACCGCGACATGGACGAGTCACTGGTGCTGGCCGCCGGCGTACCGACCGCGTGGCTGCAGGGCGAGGGCATCGCCGTGCAAGGCCTGCGTACGCCGCAGGGCCAGCTCAACTACCGCCTGCAGCGCAGCGACAAACAGCTGGTGCTGGAGGTGCAGCCGGGCCTGGTGCCACCGGTGGGAGGCGTGGTGCTGCCGTGGCCATACGCCGGTGAACCGGGCGAGGCGAGTATCAACGGCGAAGCAGCCGAGTGGGTCAACAAGGAACTGCACGTGCACCAGCTGCCGGCGCGGGTTGAGATCGACATACCGAGCGCAGTGCGCCGCGCCGAGCGCAAGGGGCAGTAACGATGAAGCAACAGAGGGCAAGGGTGCGCACGTCGGTGCGTGCCCTGGGGCTGGCAATTGCATTGGCAGTGCCGGGCGCGGTGATGGCGGCCGAGCCGGCTGCCGCGAACGCGGCGCCCGACGTTGCCAGCGCAGCGGGTATGAGCATGGTCACCTTCAACCTGCATCATGACCGCGAAGACTGGCCGAGCCGGCGCCGCACCATCCTGGCCGAGCTCAAGCGCCTGCAGCCGGATGCGGTTGCCCTGCAGGAGGTGATCCAGCGCCGCAACGTGCGAAACCAGGCGCAATGGCTGGCCAGCCAACTCGGCTACAAGTACGTGTTCGTGTCCACCGATCCGGTCGGGGCACCCAAGCGCTACGGCAATGCACTGCTGACCCGGCGGCCGATCCTCGCCCAGGGGGATCATCTGCTGCTGCCGTTGGACGACTACCGCACCGTGGCTCACCTGCGCATCGACGTCGACGGCACGCCGGTGAACGTCTACGCCACGCATCTGAACGAGCGCAGCGATGAGAGTGGGCAGCGCATCCGTCGCACCCAGGTCGAGGACCTGCTGCGCTTCATCACTACGACGTCGGCCGGTGCGCCGGTGGTGATCGCGGGCGACTTCAATGCGCTGGTGGATGCCGGCGACCTGAGCGAGCTGCGCAGCCACTACGGCGACAGCTACGGCAGCGTGCACGTCAACACCGACCTGTCCGGGGTCAGTACGCTCAACCGCCACTATTACCAGGCGCCGTCGCGGATCGACCACATCTTCTTCCAGCAGGACGAGATGGTCGCGCGCGAGGCGAAGCTGCTGTTCGACCAGCCCGATGACAGCGGACGCTGGGCCTCGGACCACTACGGCGTGTGGACCCGGTTGCAGTTCGCACCGAAGCCTTGACGGAGCAGGCTCCGGCAGGCGCCAACCTTGGTTGGCACGAAAGTGTCCGCGTGCACTGAATCAACGGCGCCAACCAAGGTTGGCTTCTACCAAAGCAGTGACCGTGCGCGGGTTGTGCGCTGGTTGGCCTCCACCAAAGCAGTGACCGTGTGCGGGGTGTGCCCTGGTGGGTGCCAACCTTGGTTGGCACGGACGTGTCCGCGTTCGCTCAATCAACGGCGCCAACCAAGGTTGGCTTCTACCAAAGCGAAGCCAGCGCCAAACGCACACACAAAAACGGCGGGGATCATTGATCCCCGCCGTTTCGTTTTCACGCGATCAAGGAGCGATCAGTTCGCCGGCGGCGTGCGCTTGGCGGCCTCTTCGTCTTCTTCGTCGGCCTTGGCTTCTGCAGCCTGGGCCGCAGCGTCGGCATGGCCATCGGCGACCGGGTCGATCGACGGCGTCACCACCGCTTCGGCGACCGGGGCAGCGGCCTCGATCGGCGCGGCTTCCACCGCCACCGGAGCGACCGGCTGTTCGGCGGCCACGACGGGCTCGACGACCGGCGTGGCTTCAACCACCGGCGCAGCCTCAACGGCCACCGGCTTGGCTTCAACCGCCGCAGCGGCTTCAACGATCTCTGGCTTGGCTTCAACGACCGGCGCAGCCTCGACCGCCGCCGGCTTCGCTTCGATCACCGGAGCGGCTTCAACCACCGGGGCGGCTTCAACCGCGACCGGCTTTGCTTCGGTCACCGGCGCAATGGCTTCGGTCACCGGCGCGGCAGCGGCTACCGGCTGGGCCGGGGTCGCGGCGTCGATGGCATCGAGCATGCTGGTCTGCACCGGCGAGGACACCGCTTCAGCCTTCGCAGCAGCTTCGACCGGGGCCTGCACTTCAGCCACGACCGGGGCGGCGGCTTCGACCACAGCGCTGCTCACCACGGCAACCGGTGCGGCGGCAACAGCGGCGGCAGCACGGACCGGCTTTGCGGCGTCGGCAGCGGCCGGTTCGGCTTCGTCATCGAAGTCGAACTCCGGCTGCGAACGGGCCGGCTGCGCAGCAGCGACCGGCGCAGTGCCGGCAGTGCTGTCGACGCTCGGCTCGGCGTCATCACCGTCGTCACCATCATCCTGGTCATCGCCCAGGGCGTCGCTGCCGGCGGCATTCTCGGCGCCACCGCGACGACGGCGACGGCCACCGCGACGGCCGCGACGACGGCGGGTCGCGCCTTCGCCGGTCTGCTCGCCATTGGCGTCGGTTGCAGCCTCTTCACCGGCAACCGCAACCACCTCGGCCTCGCTGGCGGTGTTGGCAGTCGTGTCGACCGGTGCTGCGGCTTCCGCCGGAGCGGCGGCCACCGGAGCAACCGGCGCGGTCGCTTCCTGCGCGGTCACCGCATTGGCGGCGACCGCCGTGGCGGCCACGGCTGCAGCCGCGGTCACGGCTTCAGCAGGTGCCTCGGCCGCGTTGCGCTGCGGCTTCTCGGCCGGCTTGTCACCGTCCTGCTGCGGGCGCGGCTGCTTCGGCTGCTTCAGCTTCGGCTGCTGCGGGTTCTGGCCCTGCTGCTCGTTGCGCGGCTTGTTCTGCTGCTGCGGCTGCTGCTGGCCATCCTTCTGCTGCGGCTCCTTCTGCTTGCCCTGCTGCGGCTGCTGTTGGGCATTGCCGTTGTTACCGTTGCGGCCGTCCTTGCTGCGCTGCTCACCGCGCTCCTTGCGGTTGCCGCCGTCCTTCTGCTGCTGCGCGTTGCCGTTGCCGCCGTTGCCACGGTTGTCGTCGCGACGGTCCTTGCGGTCCTTGTTGCGATCCTTGTTGCGGTCCTTGCGACCGCCGTCCTGCTGCTGGCGGGCGACCGGAGCCGCCGGTGCCGGTGCCGGCGCCGGTTCGCCACCGAACACGCGCTTGAGCCAACCGATCACGCCGCCGCTCGGGGCCGCTGCAACCGGCGCTGCCACGACCGGGGCCGGTGCCGCTGCGGCCGGCTCCACTTCCTCGCGCACCGGGGCGGGGGAGGTGTGCTTGACCTGGGTCACCGCCGGCGGCGGGATGTTCAACTGGCCCTTGGTCAGGGCGTGCACCGGCAGCTTGCGCGGGGTGCCGCGCTGGTAGCTGGGCTTGTTGCTCTCTTCACCCAGCTCGTTCTCACGCAGGCGGGTGACGGTGTAGTGCGGGGTGTGCAGCTGCTCGTCGGCGACGATCACGATCGGCGCCTCGTGGCGCTGCTCGATCTCACGCAGGGCGCTGCGCTTTTCGTTCAACAGGTAGTTGGCGATCTCCACCGGGGCCTGCACCAGCACCTGCCCGGTGTTCTCCTTCATCGCATGCTCTTCGGCGACGCGGATGATCGACAGCGACAGCGACTCGACGCTGCGCATGCGGCCGTGGCCGTCGCAACGCGGGCAGACGATCTGGCTGGACTCGCCCAGGCTCGGGCGCAGGCGCTGGCGGCTCATTTCCAACAGGCCGAAGCGCGAGATGCGGCCGACCTGCACGCGCGCACGGTCGTACTTCAGCGCGTTGGCGAGGCGGTTCTCGACTTCGCGCTGGTGCTTGTTGGAGGCCATGTCGATGAAATCGATCACCACCAGGCCGCCCAGGTCACGCAGGCGCAGCTGGCGGGCCACTTCCTCGGCCGCTTCCAGGTTGGTCTGGAAGGCGGTGTCCTCGATGTCGCTGCCCTTGGTGGCGCGCGAGGAGTTCACGTCGACGGCGGTCAGCGCTTCGGTCTGGTCGACCACGATCGAGCCGCCCGACGGCAGGCGCACGTTGCGCTCGTAGGCGCCTTCGATCTGCGATTCGATCTGGAAGCGGTTGAACAGCGGGATGTCGTCCTTGTAATGCTTGAGCTTGCGCAGGGTCTGCGGCATCACCTGCTGCATGAACTCGCGGGCGTGCTCGTACATCTCCTCGGTGTCCACCAGGATCTCGCCGATGTCGGCGCGCAGGTAGTCACGCAGGGCGCGCACGATCAGGCGCGATTCCTGGTAGATCAGGAACGGGGCCGGCTTGCTCAATGCGGCTTCGGCGATGGCGCGCCAGACGTTGAGCAGGTAATCCAGATCCCACTGCAGCTCTTCCGCATCGCGGCCGACGCCGGCGGTACGGATGATCACGCCCATGTCGTCGGGGATGTTCAGCTTGTCCAGGGCGTCCTTCAGGGCGGCCCGGTCTTCGCCCTCGATGCGACGGGAGACACCGCCGGCGCTGGGCGAGTTCGGCATCAGCACCATGTAACGGCCGGCCAGCGAGATGAACGTGGTCAGGGCGGCGCCCTTGTTGCCACGCTCTTCCTTGTCGACCTGGACAACGATCTCCTGGCCTTCCTTCAGCAGTTCGCGGATGCCGGCCTTGTTGTGGTCGACACCGGCCTGGAAGTAATCGCGGGAGATTTCCTTCAGCGGCAGGAAGCCATGGCGGCCGCCACCGTATTCAACGAAGGCCGCTTCCAGCGAGGGCTCGATGCGGAAGATCCGGCCCTTGTAGATGTTGGACTTCTTCTGTTCCTTCGACGGCTGCTCGATGTCGATGTCATACAACGACTGGCCATCCACGATGGCAACACGCAGCTCTTCAGCCTGCGTGGCGTTGATCAGCATTCGCTTCATTGTTGCGTTCCTCGCAAGCGGCTACCGCGCGGAACGCCATGGGGTTTCGCCTCTGGACACGGTTCGCCGCCCATTCGCGCAAGCGCGGGGAGGGCGGCTTGGGTTTCCAGCGCTACGACACCACGGCAGGCCGCGGGAGCGCTTCACTCTTATGGGTTTTGGGGTGTTACAGGCCGCAGGCAGCTGTCAGCCAGGCTGGAGCGCCACGCGGGACATGTTCAGCACGGTTGCGTGTCAGGCATCCGGCGATGGCCGGGAAGGCCGGTGAGCCGCTAACATGGCCGCCCCGCGGGCGGTGGTCGCGCACTGTGCCGGATTCGTCGGAAGCTGGGCTTCTGGCCCTGAGTAACTTCCAACGAAATCAATCCCTTATCTCGCCCCCCGAGTGTAACAGAATAAACAGCCTGATGACTGCCCAAGACCCCACCAAACCCGCTGGCGACAAGCCTTCCGTGCGCATGATCACCGTTCCCGCCGACCGTGCCGGCCAGCGCCTGGACAACTTCCTGCTCGGCCAGCTGAAGGGTGCCCCGCGCAGCCTGGTCTACAAGCTGGTGCGCAGCGGCCAGGTTCGGGTGAATGGTGGCCGCGCCAAGGCCGAACGCAAGCTCGAGGCGGGTGATGAGGTGCGTGTGCCGCCGGTCCGTCTCACCGAAGAGGGAGACAAGGCCGGTCCGCCGGAGGCGTTCATGCGCCGCCTGGAGCAGGCCATCGTCTTCGAGGATGCCCGCCTGCTGGCCCTGAACAAGCCCACTGGCGTGGCCAGCCATGGCGGCAGCGGCATCAGTTTCGGTGCCATCGAGACCCTGCGGGCCCTGCGCCCGGGCCAGACGCTCGAGCTGGTCCACCGGTTGGATCGAGACACCTCGGGCCTGCTGATCGTGGCCAAGAAGCGCTCCGCGCTGAGCGAACTGCAGGCGCTGCTGCGTGAAGATCACGGCGCCGGCATCCGCAAGCGCTACCTGACCCTGCTGGCCGGGCGCATGCCCGACGGCGTGATGACGGTCGATGCGCCGCTGCACGTGGGCCTGCGCCAGGGCGGCGAGCGCCATGTGCAGGTCAATGCGATCGGCAAGGAATCGATCAGCCACTTCCGTGTGCTGGAGCGTCGCGGTGGTCATTCCTACTGCGAAGTCCGTATCGAGACCGGCCGTACCCACCAGATCCGCGTGCATGCCCAGCATCTGGGGCATCCGGTGGCCGGTGACGACAAATACGGCGATCCTGCGGTCAACAAGCGGCTTCGTGAGCAGATCGGGCTGAAGCGTCTGTTCCTGCACGCGGCCTCGCTGGAGTTCGCGCTGGACGACGGCAAGAGCCCGTACGTGCTGAACGCGCCGCTGGCCGATGAGCTGGTCGAGGCGCTGGACCGGCTGCGCTGACGGCGGTTCGGCGGCGCCGGGTGCTTGGTCGGCGCCGTCGCTTCCCTGCGATGAGTGGGCTTGTCACTTTCTTTGCTCGTGCAAAGAAGGTAACCAAAGAAACACGCCGCCATCCGCGAGCCGGCGCTGCGCGCCGGTGCCCTGCGCTCCTCGGTCCGCCGAGGGGCGGCGCGGAACTCGCTGCGCTCAGACACCCGCGCCTCTTCACCCTCGCCGGACCTGCGGTGCTCGGCTAGCTACAAGGCGGACCAGACAGCCGCAGCGTAGACCCATACCCGCACGTAGCCTTTGTAGAGTCGAGCGACGCTCGACTCGCGCGCGCAGCGCGGGCTTCGCTTTCTTATTCTTTCATCGCTTGGCTGGCACGCACAGAAAAATGACGGGGCACGGGCGGGGGCGGCTTGCAGGGGTGTCCACCGCATGGATGCGGCGGCCAAGCCTCCATGGATGGATTCACGGCGTCCCCTGCAAGCCGCCCCCGCCCGTGACCTCTCGATGCTGCGGGACGTACCAGCCGCGAGGGGGCTCAGCCCGTTGGCCGCAAACCCCTCACCACTTGAACAGCACCAGGCTGATCGCCAGCGTGCCCATGCCCGCCACCAGCCCGTAAACCGTCTCGTGGCCCTTGGCATAGCGCTTGGCCGCCGGCAGCAGCTCGTCCAGTGCCAGGAACACCATCACGCCGGCGATCAGCCCGAACACCCAGCCGAAGGTGGCGTGCGACAGCGACCCGGACAGCAGCCAGTAGCCCAGCGCCGCGCCTACCGGTTCGGCCAGGCCCGACAGCAGGCTGGCGCTGAACGCGTAGAACTTGTTCTGGGTGGCGAAGTACACCGGCACCGCAATCGCAATGCCCTCGGGGATGTTGTGGATGGCGATGGCGAAGGCCAGCGGCATGCCGACCGACGGACTCTCCAGCGTGGCAAAGAAGGTTGCCAACCCTTCCGGGAAGTTGTGCGCGGTGATCGCGATCGAGGTCAGCAGGGCAACCCGCTTCAGGTACTCGCGGCTGTTCTCGCGGAATGCCGGGTCCTGCTTGTCCAGGCTGTCATGCGGGTTGGGGATGAAGTGGTCGATCAGCACGATCACGATCACGCCCAGCAGGAAGGCCAGGGTGCCGTAGGTGAAGCCGGTGCGCTCGCCATAGGCCAGTGCGAACGAGGCAATGGACTTGTTGAGGATCTCCGACAGCGACACATAGACCATCGCACCGCCGGCGAAGGCCAGGCCGAAGGCCAGCAGGCGCGGGTTGGGGCGGCGCGAGAACAGCACCAGCAGGCTGCCGATGGCGGTGGCCAGGCCGGCCGCGAGGGTGACCGCCAGTGCGATCCAGACATTTTCGGGGGGAATCTGCAGCATGTACCGACGCGGTCCTGGTCAACAGACAACCGCCCCGGATGAACCCGGGGCGGGGAGGGCGAGGCGGGCGTCGGCTGGCCTCGTCGGGGCGCGCGCGATCAGCCGCCGCGGCGCAGGCGTTCTTCGATGGCGAAGCACTGGTCCGGCTTCGGCTGCGGCGGGTTGAAGCTCACCGGCACCTGGATCGTGGCCGGCACCGGCTGGCCGTTGCGGGTGGCGGCATTGAACTGCCAGCCCTGCACGGCAGTCCTGGCCAGCTCGTCCAACTGCGGGTTGCCGGCGCCGGTCAGCAGCGCAACCTCGCTCGGCTTGCCGTCGGTGCCGATGGTCACCTTGAAGGTGCTGGTGCCACCCACGCCCATGCAGGCCAGCTCAAGCGGGTACTGCGGCGGCGGTGTCTTCACCGCAGCCACTTCGGTGGGCGGCGGCGGTGGTGGTGCCGCTGGTTCGGACGCGCCACAGCCGGCCAGGCCGGTCGCAGCGATCAGGGACAGGCTCAGCAAACGTACGTTCATGGCAGTTGCTCCGTCAGGGCCGAAGTCTTCGCCGCACAGATGAAGTCGTTCTCGCTCAGGCCGCCCACATCGTGGGTGGAGAAGCGCACGACCGCGCGATCGTAGTGCACGCCCAGGTCCGGATGGTGGTCCTCGCGATGGGCGATCCAGGCCAGCGCGTTCACGAAGGCCATGGTGGCGTAGTAATCCTTGAAGCGGAAGGTGCGCGACAGAGCCTGGCCGCCCTCGCTCAGCTCCCAGCCGGGAATCTGCGGCAGCAGTTCGGCCAGGCGGGCTTCGCCAAGCTTGTGATCGCTGCCTCTGCGCGGCACGCAACGGGCCTGGGCCAGTGGAATCAGGTCGGCCATGGGAATCTCCACCTCGTGTTGACTGAACAATGCGCCGGACGGTGTATAAACCGAATGAGCGGTTGACGCTTACTTGGCTAGAATAGCCTGATGATCCAGATCTCCGACACTGCCCAGACCCATTTCCGCAAGCTGATCGAACGCGAGGGCGTGCCCGGCATGGGCGTGCGTTTGAGTGCGGTCGAGCCCGGCACCCCGCGCGCCGATGCCCGGCTGGAGTTCGCCGAACCGACCGACCTGCTCGGTGACGAGTGGGCGGTGGACTGCGATGGCTTCACCCTCTACGTCGATGCGAGCAGCGTCGGCTGGCTCGATGGCGCCGAGATCGACATCGTCGCCGGCACCGCCGGTACCCAGCAGTTGACCATCAAGGCGCCGCGCATCAAGGGCGAGGCCCCCGGCGATGCCGCTTCGCTGGTCGAGCGCGTGCACTGGGTGGTGGAAAACGAAGTCAATCCGCAGCTGGCCTCGCATGGCGGCAAGGTGGCCGTGCAGGAAGTCTCGTCCGACGGCGTGGTGCTGCTTCGCTTCGGTGGTGGCTGCCAGGGCTGTGGCATGGCCGACGTGACGCTCAAGCAGGGCATCGAGAAGACCCTGATGGGCCGCGTGCCGGGCGTGACCGCCGTGCGCGACGCGACCGACCATGACAGCGGCCACGCGCCGTATATCCCGCGCGGCAACGTCGCCTGACCGCTGACGCGTGCCTCTGACCCGGGCCGAGCAACTCATCGAACTGCTGCTGGCCCGCCAGCAGCCACGCGCCGTCCTCGAGAAGTCCACGCGCCTGCCCTATGGCTGGGCGCTGTGGCTGCGCTCGCTGGGCCCGCTGCCGCGGCCGTTCCACGCCCGCGAAGTGATTGCGGTATTGCTGCCGCGCCCGCTGCCTGGACCGCCGGGCCAATCACCCCGGCTGTCGCCGTGGCAGGCGCTGCGCCGCTTGTTCTGGCAGGACTGGGACGCTGCGCCGCGCGATCAGCGCTGGATGCGCTGGACCTCGGCGTTGGCCAGCGCGCTGCTGCACCTGCTGTTCTTCATGCTGCTGCTGTGGGTTGCGGTGATCCGCACCACGGCACCGGAAGCAGAGGGCGCCGAAGGCGAGCGTGTGCAGGTGGAATTCGTCGGCCGCGCCTCCCAGGAAGGCGGGGGCGATCAGCCAGGTGCCGAGGCGGCTGCGGCTGCACCGGCCGGCCAGGTTGCCGCCGGCCGGGAAGCGGGGGCTGCGACTGCACCTGAGCCGCGTCCTGCGGCCGCGTCGGCGCCTGCGCCCGCACCGACTCCAGCACCGGCAGCCAGCGTGCCGTCGCCACCGGCCGAAGCCGAGCCGGCCCCGCTTGCGGCCCCGCCCCCGTCGCCGGTGCAGGCCACCGAAGTGGCGCAGGCCAGCACGGATTTCGTGGTGCCGCCGGTCAGCGTGCCGCGCACCGAGGTCAGCATCGTGCCGCGTGACACCACGCCCACGGTGCGCGAGCGCAGCGTGCAGCCGGTGCAGGCGCCGCCAACCCCAACCGCGATGCGTGCGCCGCAGATCGCGGTGCGGACGCCGCAGCTGCGTGACATCCCGGTGCAGGAGCGCGAAGTCAGTACGGTCGATGCACCGGTGGTGTCGCAGCCACTGCGCACGGCCGATGTGCAGGTGCGCGTGCCGCAGCGGGACGTACAGGTGCGCGAGCGTGAAGTGCAGGCGGTGGTCGATCCGCAGGTGCGGATGGCGACCGTCGCCGGTCGTGAACCGGCAGTGCATGCGCCGGCGGGTCGTGACGTACAGGTGCGCGAGCGCGAAGTAGCCTCGGCACCGGCGGCAGCCCCTTCGTCTTCCAGTGGCAATGCACCCGCGGCAACGCCCGCGTCGGCAGCCAATGGCAGCGCGACGCAGGCCAGCAGCAACACTGCGCGGCCTGCTGCATCCAGCACGACCCCGGCCCAGGCCGGAGCGCGCCCGGCCCCCAATCCGGGCAACTGGGCCACGCCCGCCAAGGGCGATGACTGGGGGGCATCGAGCCGCAACCAGGATGGCGCCGACAAGGGCGCCCGCCAGGCCAGTACCAGCGGCAAGGGCAGTGGCCTGTTCAATGCCGATGGCAGCGTCCGCGTGCCGGGCCAGGAAGGCGAGGGTCGTGCCGAGCGCGGTGCCCCCGGTGGTGCCAACGATGGCTGGAGCAAAGAACGCATCGCGCAATCGGGCACCTGGCTGAAGCGACCGCCGTACGACTACACGCCTACCTCGTTCGACAAGTACTGGGTGCCGCAGGAATCGCTGCTGGCCGAGTGGGTGCGCAAGGGCGTCAAGGCTATGGAGATTCCGTTGCCGGGTACCAGCACGAAGATCTCCTGCGTGATCTCGATTCTGCAGGCCGGCGGTGGCTGTGGCCTGACCAATCCGAACATGCAGGACCAGCCAGCGGTGGCACGACCGCCGCCGGACATCCCGTTCAAGAAAGAGCTGCAGGAAGACAACGGGAGCCGCTAACCGCTCCCGTTGTCCACGCATGTTTTCTTATCCCCGCGCCGTTGGCGCGCCCCCTTGAACAACAAGGGGGCTTTTCGATGGACCCATCGCGGGATGTGACGGCCATGCTGGCGCGCTTTGGTAGGTGCCAACCTCGGTTGGCACAGAAGCGCCGACCAAGGTCGGCATCTACCAGGGCATCGACCTCACGCGCTCTGCGACAGAAACACCCAGAACGGCACGTCTCCGCCAACCTGCTGGCCGGCCCGCGCTTTGGTAGGTGCCAACCTTGGTTGGCACAGAAGCGCCGACCAAGGTCGGCATCTACCGGAGCACGTGCGCCGACCAGGGGCGGCCTCTACCTGGGTGGTGACCTCACGCGCTCTGCGACAGAAACACCCAGAACGGCACGTCTCGGCCGACCTGCTGGCCGGCCCGCGCTTTGGTAGGTGCCAACCTTGGTTGGCACAGAAGCGCCGATCAGGGTCGGCATCTACCGGAGCACGTGCGCCGACCAGGGGCGGCCTCTACCTGGGTGGTGACCTCACGCGCTCTGCGACAGGAACACCCAGAACGGTACGTCACGGCCGACCCAGTCGCGGCTGGCTTCGTCCATCACGTCCAGCAGAGTATCGAAATCCTTCTGCGTGGTCGCACGGAATGCGTCGACATCGGCCAGGAACAGCGCGTAGCCGTTGGCCGGCAGCCACTGCAGGTCGCGCAGGTTGTCCGACAGCGCATCCCAGTTGCCGCCGAAGCCGGCAGGGAAATCCAGTTGCGCGGCCAGCCGGGCCAGCAGGGTGCGCTTGTCGGCCACGCCTTCCAGGTCGATGCGGATCACCTTCAGCCCGGCATCGCGCATCGCCGCGGCCAGTGCGCCGATGCCGTCGCTGTCGATGGTGTAGACGCCGGCATTGTTGATGTCATGCAGGCCGAGGCCGAAATCATCGTGGCTCATCACTGCGCTCCCTGGGCCGGTACGGTGAAGCTGCGGAACGATTCGTAGTGGTCGTCGGTGTAGTACCACGCCTCCGGCGGATCGCCGCCGGTGACGATGCGGCGAGCGCCACGGGTGCGCGCACCGGGGGTGTCGACGGTGTATTCGCGGTAGTAGCCGCGCGGGCGCTGCGGCAGCTGCTGCTCGCGGTTGCCGAAGGTGCTGCCGTCCTGGCGGTGCGGGAACGGGCCGCCACGCTGGATCAGGGCGATGGTCTGCCGGGCTTCGGCGGGTAGGAATGCGGGCAGGCCGCTGTCGTTGCCGGTTGCGGGCGTGGCCGTGGCCGGCGCGCGCGCGGCAGGCGCACCCTGCAGGTCCGGCGCGAACTGCGGCGCCGGCGGGCGCTGCATGAAATGGTTGGCGACCAGGCCGAGCAGCAGCAGGGCGATGGCGGTGATCAGCAGCCGGGGGTTGCGCATGGGCAGGGGCGGGCGAGGGTGGTGCGGGCACTGTAGCGCCTGTGCGCTGCACGGTGCATGAGGACGCCGTCGCGTCACTGCTGCGTAACAATTGCCGTCATGCTCACTGGCAGGACGCAATTTCCTTTACATCCCCCTTGGTAATCTGGCTGTCTGTCCCCATCATTCACCGCGCAACGCCCGACACCGTCGGGTGCCCTCGCAATCAGGAGATGCATCATGGCCTATACCCTGCCCAAGCTGTCCTACGCCTACGACGCGCTGGAACCGCATATCGATGCGGCGACGATGGAAATCCATCACACCAAGCATCACCAGACCTACATCAACAACGTCAACGCGGCGCTGGAAGGCACCGAGTACGCTGACCTGCCGGTCGAAGAACTGGTGAAGAAGCTCAAGTCGCTGCCGGAGAACCTGCAGGGTCCGGTGCGCAACAACGGTGGCGGCCATGCCAACCACTCGCTGTTCTGGACCGTGATGGCTCCGAATGCTGGCGGCAACCCGGTGGGCGACGTGGCCAAGGCCATCGACAAGGACCTGGGCGGCTTCGACAAGTTCAAGGACGCCTTCACCAAGGCGGCGCTGACCCGTTTCGGCAGCGGCTGGGCGTGGCTGAGCGTGACCCCGGACAAGAAGGTCGTGGTCGAGAGCACCGGCAACCAGGACAGCCCTCTGATGGAAGGCAACACCCCCATCCTCGGCCTGGACGTGTGGGAACACGCGTACTACCTGAAGTACCAGAACCGTCGTCCGGAATACATCGGCGCGTTCTTCAACGTCATCGACTGGAACGAAGTCGAGCGCCGTTACCAGGAAGCGATCGCCTGATCGCGGTAACGGGATGAAGTGAGAAGGCCGGGGGAGATCCCGGCCTTTT